>CALXSW010000182.1 GCA_944391255.1 uncultured Clostridia bacterium
GGAGCGGTGCTTATAGATGAGAATGATAAGGTGCATATTTGCGGAGTTTGCAAAGGAAAGGTAAAAAATTCGGTGGGAGCTGGCGACTCTATGGTTGCCGGATTTGTAGCCGGAAGTGAAAGCGGGGATTATGAATATGCTTTGAAGCTTGGCACAGCTACGGGCGGAGCAACGGCATTTTCAGAAGGACTTGCAAAAAGAGCGGAGATAGATGAGCTGTTAAAACAGCTTATATAATGAATAGTCGGTAAAAAAACAGAGAAAAATATAAGGAGGCTAATATGAGAATAGTAGATTTACTGAGCAAGGAAAGCATTCTTCTGAATGGTGCTCCGAAAACTAAATCTGAGGCTATTGATATGCTGATCGATCTTCAGGTAAAAGGCGGAAGAATTGCTGATAAGGCAGAATATAAAAAAGGTATTCTCGCGAGAGAAACAATGGGCTCAACAGCTGTAGGAGAGGGAATAGCTATTCCTCATGCGAAAAGCTCATCTGTAACAGGACCGTCTTTGGCGGCTATGACGGTGCCGGGCGGAGTTGATTATGAATCATTGGACGGCGAGCCTTCAAATCTGCTGTTTATGATAGCGGCGCCTAATGACGGCGATGTTCATCTTGAGGTGTTGTCAAGGCTTATGACAATACTGATGGATGAGGATTTCAGAGCAAAGCTGCTTTCAGCAAAGAGCAAAGAAGAATTTGTCGATGTCATAGACAATATGGAAAAAGAAAAATTCCCTGATGAGGTTCAGTCAGCGGCTGAAAATGATAATAAGGGATACAGAGTTTTGGCTGTTACAGCCTGTCCTACCGGTATCGCTCATACTTATATGGCGGCTGAGGCGCTTGAGAAGGCCGGAAAGAAAATGGGTATAACTATAAAGGTCGAAACTAACGGATCAGGCGGAGCAAAGAATATTCTCACAAAAGAGGATATAGAAAATTGTGATGGTATTATAGTAGCAGCCGACAAGAGCGTTGAGATGTCAAGATTTGACGGAAAAAAGGTTATATCAACAAAGGTTTCGGACGGAATAAAGAAGCCTGAGGAGCTTATAGAAAATATTGTGTCAGGAAACGCTCCTGTATATCATCATACCGGAGCAGTTGCAGAGGACAGCTCGGCGGATAATGAAAGCTTCGGAAGGAAGCTGTATAAGCATCTTATGAACGGTGTTTCTAATATGCTTCCGTTTACTGTGGCAGGCGGTATATTTATAGCTCTGGCATTTCTGATCGATACTATAGCCGGAGCGCCTCAGGATAGTAATTTCGGAATGTACACGTCCGCGGCTGCATTCTTTAAAACGATAGGCAACGTGGCGTTCAACTTTATGATACCGGTGCTTGCTGGATATATCGGCATGAGTATAGCTGACAGACCGGGATTCCTTGTAGGTCTTGTAGGCGGAAGCCTTGCGGCGACCGGCTCGACATTTACGGCAGTGGCAGGCGATATCCCGTCGGGATTCCTCGGCGCGCTTTTCGCCGGCTTTGTAGGTGGATATCTGATGCTTGGTCTTGAAAAGCTTTGCGACAGAATGCCAAAATCTTTAAACGGAATAAAACCTGTTCTTATATATCCTCTCGCAGGATTGGGAATAATAGCTGTCGTAATGTGCGCTGTGAATCCGTTCATGGGAATAATAAACACAGCGGTGTCAGACTTCCTCAATCATATGGGAAGCTCAAGTAAGGTCGTATTGGGCTGTATACTCGGAGCGATGATGTCAATTGATATGGGCGGACCATTCAATAAGGCGGCATACGTATTCGGAACAGCGGCTATAACTACAGGCGGCTATGATATAATGGCGGCTGTAATGGTAGGCGGTATGGTCCCTCCTATAGCTATAGCTCTTTCAACGACATTCTTCAAGAGCAGATGGACAGAAGAGGAAAGAAAGAACGGTCCTGTAAACTACATCATGGGTTTGAGCTTCATAACAGAGGGCGCAATACCGTATGCGGCAGCGGATCCTGTACGAGTTATTCCATCATGTATGGTAGGCGCGGCTGTAGCGGGCGGACTTTCAATGCTGTTTAACTGCACGCTTATGGCGCCTCACGGAGGAATATTCGTATTCGCAGTTGTAGGAAACTGGGCGATGTATCTTGTGGCTTTGGCAGCCGGCTCAATAATCGGTATGCTGATGCTTGCAGTGCTTAAGAAAAAGAATAATAAAATATAAAAAATAAATATAAAAATAATAAGGAGATGTAATATTATGGTATCAAAAACAGTTACAGTTACAAATGAGCAGGGTATCCACATGAGACCGGCAGGAGTTTTGGCAGCAGAAATGAAAAAGTTCCCGGGCTGCACGGTAACGCTGAAGGTGGGAGAAAAGACTGCAAAGGCAACAGCTATAATGCAGCTTATGGCTGCCGGCATAAAATGCGGCTCTGTAGTGGAAATAACAGCCGATGGTGAAAATGAACAGGCGGCACTTGACAAAGCCGTAGAGCTTTTTGAAAGCGGATTTGGCGAATAATGATCCGCTGAATTTACCTCAACTTAAAATAATAAAGACGGGGCGGAGTCGCGCCGTCTTTGTATTTTTGTGGCGAGGTATTGTAAAAATATAATGTTTAGGTTATAATAAAAATGTAGACTTTAACAGTGGAGGGAGATATGTTTGAATGAAAGATGGATCTGTTCAGGTAATACAGGCGATAGATGAAGATTTGCTTAACGATTGTCTAAAAATGCGCGGGGAAGTTTTTGTGAATGAAAAGAAAGTACCCAAGGAAATAGAAAACGATCAGTTTGACTATATAGGCGGAGAATGCGATCATTTCCTGATAAGATATAACGGCGAAAACGCGGGAGCGCTCAGATGTAAAAGGGTATCCGACGATACAATGAGAGTACAGCGGTTTTGCATACTTTCAAAATACAGGGGCAAAGGCATAGGAAGACTAACTTTGTTTAATATAGAAAAAATTTACAGAGAAAAGGATATATCTCATATAGAGCTTGATTCGAAATGCAGCGCAAAGGATTTTTATCTGAGATGCGGTTACAGGCAGATATCAGATGTTTTTGTAGAAGCGGGCGTTGAGCATGTAAAAATGTCAAAGGATATATGATATGCCATCATATGTGCAGAAATATTTTTTGTATATTTCAGTGTGTTTTTTTAGCCAGTATGCCCTTTGCTTTTTAAAGGGCATACTGGTTTTATATATTTTTGAGTTGTTCAAACTGAAAAATCGCGTCTGTAATGAAGCGGTGTTTGCCCTGTATGCTTTTTAAATTGATAAATAAAATTACTGTCGTCAAGAAAACCGCATTGTTCGGCTATTTCGGAAATGCTCATTTTGGACGAGCGCAGGAGCTGCTTTGATACATTTATTCTGTGATTGGTGAGATATCCATATGGTGTTATACCAATTATTCGTTTGAATATCCGTATGAAGTAGTATTTTGAAAGATGTATCTGACTGACCATGTCATCAACTGTTATGGGAGATGAATAATTGTTTTTTATGTATTCAATGACTTTATCCACTTCTTGAGAATGCGCCGAAACGGACGCGGCAGTATCAGAGCTTACTACAGATCGATATATATCGTTAAAGATATAATGAAATTTTGCTGATACCTCAATGCAATTTTCTATGTTGTTTTCTTCAATAAGCTTTAAAAGCGAGAAAATTTGCCTTTGAAAAGAATTATTATCATCTATTTGTGTTGCTCTGATATCAGAATTATAGAGTATATCATGCATTTCTTTCATATTACACCCATTAAAATGTATCCATAAAAATTCCCAGCTGTTTTCGACACAAAAATATTCATGTGCGGAATGACAGTCTATTATGATACAATTTCCCGGCGGCAGAGAAAAGGCGCAGTTTTCGGTATTTATAGTTCCAAACCCGGCTATTGTATAAAGAAGTAAAAAGCTGTCATGGCTGTCGCGTTTCACTGTATACCCGTTTGTGGCTATAAAATGTCCGGCTTCCATAATATAAAAGGGAAGGGAACGCGCCGGGAGCGGCGGCGTGGCGCTGAGCCATATTGAACGGTCAAGTATTTTTTCTTTGTATTTTCCCATCTCTATATGTATTGATCTCCTTATAGTAAATAGTTATGAAAATATCATATCACATAACAGCCGTTTTGTAAAGCAATAATTTTGTATTTTATGGCAATAATAAATAGTGACATATCTGTTTGCAGGATGTATACTGTATACATAAACATTGACGCAAGACAGAGAAGGAGATATGTTTTATGAAGGATGTGCTTATAAGAGAAGAGAGAGTCACAATACCTACATATGAGATCGCTGATTATGACAAGAATCCTATGTTCCTCGAAAAGAGAGTTTATCAGGGTTCAAGCGGAAGAGTTTATCCTCATCCGGTGTGCGAGGGTGTTGCTGATGTAAAAACAGATAAGGAATATAATGCAATATTCCTTGAAAATGATTATATCCTTGTAATGATCCTGCCAGAGATCGGCGGAAGGATACAAAGACTTTATGATAAAACTAACGGCTGTGATGTGGTTTATTATAATGAGGTAATAAAACCGGCATTGGTAGGACTTGCCGGCCCGTGGATATCAGGCGGTATTGAATTTAACTGGCCGCAGCACCACAGACCATCAACATTTGATCCGGTTGATTATAAAATAGAAAAAAATGAAAACGGCTCGGTCACAGTTTGGGTAGGCGAAACGGAAAAAATGTTCCACACAAAGGGTATGGCAGGATTTACAGTTTATCCGGACAGAGCGTATCTTGAAATAAAGGGACAGGTCTATAACCCGACTGACAGACCGCAGACGTTTTTATGGTGGGCAAATCCGGCTGTCGCTGTAAATGACAACACACAGTCAATATTCCCTCCTGATGTACATGCCGTAATGGATCACGGAAAGAGAGATGTTTCTGAATTCCCTATAGCGAAGGGTGTATATTATAAGGTCGACTATGCGCCTGGAACGGATATTTCGCGTTATAAGAATATACCTGTTCCTACATCGTATATGGCATACCATTCAGATTATGATTTTATAGGAAATTATGATTACGGCACTGAATCAGGTCTTCTGCATGTGGCTGATCATCATGTGTCACCAGGTAAAAAGCAGTGGACATGGGGCTGCGGTGATTTCGGAAAAGCGTGGGACAGAAATCTTACAGATGAGAACGGACCGTATATAGAGCTTATGACAGGTATGTTTACAGACAATCAGCCTGACTTCACTTTTTTGAAGCCGTACGAGGAAAAGACGTTCACGCAGTATTTTATGCCATATAAAAAGCTGGGCGCTGTTAAAAACGCGTCAACAGAGGCAGCTGTAAGCATGGATATAGCCGATGGCAAAGTGTGCTGCAAAGCGTATTCACCAGTGGTTTTAGGTAAAGTGACAGTAGAGCTTTCATATTGCGGAAAAACAGTATTTGCTGAAGAAACAGAGCTTTCGCCTGTTATGCTGTTTGAGAAAACAGTTGATATAACAGCGGAAAAAGAATCAGAGCTCACTTTCAAGCTGATAAAAGAGGGACATGAAATACTCAGCTACACACCGGCGGATGAAAATTCAGAGCCCGTTCCATCTCCGGCAGAAGCGCTGCCTGATCCGAGAGAGATCGACACTACAGAGAAGCTGTTCCTCGCAGCTACACATCTTGAACAGTATCGTCATGCGACATATTCGCCGCAGGATTATTATCTTGAAGGCTTAAGACGAGATGAGACTGATATAAGATTGAATAACGGATACGGAAAGTATCTGTACAATAAGGGATTATATGAGCAGAGTGAGCAGCATTTCAGAGCGGCTGTAAAATCGTCTGTATGGAAGAATCCAAATCCATACGACTGCGAGCCGTACTATAATCTCGGTCTGGCTCTCAAGGCTCAGAATAAGAGAGATGAGGCGTTTGACGCGTTCTATAAGGCGGCATGGGATGGAAATATGCAGGATAAGGCATTTTACCAGCTCGCGTGCATAGCGTCAGGATATGGAAAATACTGTGAAGCTCTTGCATTTGTGGAAAAATCTCTTGTAAAGGGAATGCATAATATGAAGGCGCGCGCTCTTAAGACAGCGCTGTTAAGATCGTTGGGAAGAACAGCTGAGGCGGAGGATTTCGCAAAACAGTCAGTTATGATCGACAGTCTTGACCACGCGTCATTGTATGAGCTGTATTTGCTCACGGGCGATGAAACATTCAGAGCTGTAATGAGAAATGAAAATCACAATTATATAGAGCTCGCTCTTACATATATGAACGCTTATCTTTATGATGAGGCTGCTAAGGTACTTGAATCAGCTCCGGATAAAAATGAGCCTATGGCAAACTATTATTTGTATTATTGCACAGATGACGGCAAATATCTTTCAGCCGCTGAGAATGGAAACAGTTTGTATTGTTTCCCGAACAGACTTGAGGATATTGCGGTCCTTGAAAAAGCAGGCAGAAACGGTGGCAATTTTGCTAAATATTATCTTGGAAATCTGTTTTACGATAAGGGCAGATGGCATGAGGCTGTCGCTTTGTGGGAGGATTGCGCTGATAAGATAGGTCTTGCGACTGTATACAGAAATCTTTCGCTCGCATATTACAACAAGCAGGGTGACGCTAAGAGCGCGAGAGAGGCAATGGAAAAAGCTTTTGCTATGGACAGTACTGACGCGCGAGTATTTTTTGAGCTGGATCAGCTGTATAAATCAATAAATCTCACTGTTAAGGAGCGCTTGGAAAATATGGAGTCACATAGCGAACTTCTTGAAAAGCGTGATGACCTATATACAGAATACATAACACTGCTGAATCTTAACGGTGAATATGAAAATGCCTATAACAGAATAATGAGCCACCAGTTCCACCCATGGGAAGGCGGAGAAGGAAAGATACCGGCTCAATACAGAATATCGCTTATGAATATGGCAAAGAAAGCTGACAAGGACAAAGCGATAGAGCTGCTCAATACGGCTCTTGTATATCCTCATAACCTTGGAGAGGGCAAGCTTATAGGAAATCTTGACAATGATATTTACTATATGCTTGGCTGCCTGTACGGTGACGGCGAAAAGGCTCAGGAGATGTACAGAATGGCTGCGAGAGGTGAATTTGGACTTTCATCAGCCATGTATTACAATGATCAGCCGCCGGAGATGATGTATTATGCCGCTCTCGCAAAGCGCGCGCTCGGCGAGGAAGAGGAAGCGTCAGAATGTTTCAGAGCGTTAATGGAATATGGAAAAGATCATATGGATGATGATATAAAAATAGATTATTTCGCTGTATCACTTCCTGATTTCCTTATCTTCAACGCTGATCTAAATAAAAAGAACAGAGTTCATTGCTGCTTTATGGCTGCCCTTGGATGTATTGGCATGGGCGATAATGAAAAAGCGAAAGAGTATAAGGCGATGGGACTTGAATTGGACAAATGTCATGGCGGACTGCTGGGCATATTGTAAATAACAGCTTATTACACGAAGAGAGAGACGTGTGATACATATCAAAAACGGCCGAGTCAAAATCATTTTTGGCTCGACCGTTTTTTGATTATTTTATAAAAGCGACTCCATATGGTTCAAGAATGCCGTTAAATTCGTGATCGGTTATAAGCTCATGGCCTTTGATCGGGATCGTGACACTGTTGTCGCTGTAGTTAAGAGCTATCGTATATTTTTCGCGGCGAATTATTTCAACGTTTTCAGGCGCGTTTACAGGCTCTATACCTGCATTGCGCGCAACGAGCGCGGCAAGATCTTTCATTGCGCTCTGATCGAGATCGCAGCCGACGTAATATACTTTTCCTTTGCCGACGCTGTTAACTGTTATCGCGGCTTTGCCCTTGTAAAACTCGCCGTCATATACGCTTATGACATCGGCTGTTTTTGGCTCTATTATATCGCACCAGAGCTGAGCCGTTCCTGAAATTTTGCCGCTTACATGATTTTCACGGCGAAGCGCGTCAAATTCCTCAACCTCTATTCCGGCAAGCTCAGAAAACAATCCCGGAACAGGAATCGGACGAACGTTGTTATATGTATCTCTTGTTCCGCTCCTGAATGTCAGAACGAGTGAGCCGCCGTTTCTGACAAACGAGCCTATCTCGCTTATCTCGTTTTCTGACACAACGTTATATGCCGGCATATATACGATCTTATAATCTGAATAATCACCTCGTGAAACCGCGGTGGTGATATTGAGATCATCGTTCGCTTTGTAATACGCGTAAAGATGATCTCTGTAGCTGTAGCCGCGCGCGTGACGTTTTATATCGTGTGCCCAGTCGTTTTCGTATGATTTGACTATCAGCGCGTCATAAAGATTTTTGGATCCTGTAATATAATTTTCCAAACGTTTCAGTTCTTCGCCTGTCTGCTTTATTTCAAAAAATCTGCGGCGCGGCTTGCCGTCGTGGTCGAGGACTCCATACCAGTATTGTTCCATGCCGAACAGTGCGGTCCTGAATCTGAAATAAACGAGTCCCTCAGCGCCGTGGGCAACAGCCTGATACGCCCATAATCTGAGCTGGCCGGGAGGAGGTGTGTAACCGAGTATATCCCAGCCGGCGGGTCCTGCCTGCTGCTCCATTACTATAAAATTTTTATTTTTTGCGCCGCGCATATTCTCATGAGCCATGGAAACGTATTCATATTCAGACGCTCCCCACTGGTTGTCGGGGTAGTTATCCCATGAAACAAAATCAAGATCTTTTGATAAATCATAAGCGTCTATATCTGAAAAATGTCCCATAAGATTATGTGTGACGGGAAGGTCAGAATATTTTTTTATTATATCTATCTGCATTTTCTGATATTTGACCCATGAATCGGAAGCAAAGCGTCTGTATTCAAGGTCGAGCGATGGATTATGCGACCATGTGTTTCCGTAATCACCTTCACATGAATTATATTCGGGCAGTATTATGTCGTCAAATGAGTCAAAACTGAGGCTCCAGAATACCGTTCCCCATGCTCTGTTTAGGTTTTCTATAGTTTTATATTTGTTTTTTAGCCACTTCGCAAAGGCCTTTCTGCAATGCTCGCAATAGCAGCGAGTGCTGTTGTGACAGCCAAACTCGTTATCTATCTGCCATGCGATGATATTTTTGTTGTTTGCAAAATGCTCTGCCATCTTGCTTACGATGATTTTTGAACGCTCTATATAGTCAGGATGATTTGAACAGCATTCTCTTCTGCTGCCCCAGTTTCGTTTTCTGCCGTATTTATCACGCATAACGCCGTCATATTTGTCAACAAACCATTTTGGCGGCGCGGCTGTAGGTGTTCCGAGAATGACTTTTATACCTTCGTCCGCGAGTATATCGATAGCGCGGTCAAGAAAAGAAAAATCAAATTCATTCTCATTATTTTCAAAAAGCTTCCATGCGAATTCTCCCATGCGGACGGTGTTAAATCCGCCCTCACGCATAAGCCTTGCCTGTTCTTTCCATTCGCTTTCATCCCATTGCTCAGGGTAGTAGTCAACTCCGAAAATCATATAATCCCTCCTCGATATGTTTTCATACAATTTCAGTGTTTGTAAAGATTTTATCACTGCCGTTTTCAGCTGTCACCTGCACATTATCAAGATGCAGACCGTTTACATTGTTTGCGATAAAACCGTATTTTCCTTTAGCCGTGACATTTTTCAGCGACACATTTTCTATATGACGTTCAGGTATTCCCGTTATATAGATAGCGTTTCCGGCTGTGGTTTCTACTGTGACGTTTTTAAATCGTATATTGCGCATATGCGGAGTACCATCGCAAACAGGCTCCTCTTTTGACGGATCAAATTCTATATGGCTGTAAAACTCGTCTATATACAGAGCGCCTCTGAACCATTCGCAGTCGTGAAGCTCGTTTTCGGTATATTTCTGTTTTATATTTCTGAACAGCACATTTTCAATAACAGCGCCTCTGCCGCGCGGCGATTTTATGCTTGCCGCGCTGTATGTCTGGTCAAAAACACAGTCGTGTACATATACGCCGTTTACGCCGCCTGAGACCTCGCTGCCCACAGCGACTCCGAAGCCGTGTTTGAAAAGACAGTCGTATATCTCGATATGCTCGGTTGGAATGCCTATGGCTCTGCCCTCCGCGTCCTTTCCTGATTTTATAGCGATGCAGTCGTCCTGACTTGCTATCTCACAGTCGTGTATTCGTATATTAGAGCAGGAGTCGATGTCTATGCCGTCGCCGTTTATTATATCAGGATATCTGACTCCGTTCTCATCAAATTTTGTGTGAACATGAATGTTTGAGATCTCGATATTTTTTGAATATATGATGTGCAGACACCATGCGGGAGACTGTCTTACTGTGATACCGCTTATAAATATATTTTTTGCGCCGCATATGCATATCGCTCTGCCTCTTTTTATATCGGGAGTAAGTATCTCTTTCTTTTTAAGCTCCGCTCCGTTCGCGTCAATCGTGCCGCTGCCGGAGATGATTATGTTTTCGACTTTTTCCCTGCCGCGTATGCCGGCGTTTACAAGACTTGTGTAGCACATCTCTTCAAGCCCTTCAAATCTGTACTTCATGATCGGATAGTCCGCCGGATCGGCGCTGCCGATTATTTTTGCGCCTTCTGACAGATGTAAAGTCATGTCGCTTTTTAGATGGATCGCTCCGCAGCGAAACGTTCCGGCGGGGATATAAACGACGCCGTTTTTAGGACAAGTATCGATCGCAGCCTGTATGGCTCTTGTGTTAAGAGATTCCCCGTCGCCTATGGCGCCGAAGTCGAGTATATTTGATATAGTGTTATTATCCATTGTATATTCTCCTATCCATTGATTTTATTTGCAAAAACCAAAAAAAGTTCCACGTAAAATTGACGGTTTTACCAATAAAAAATTTTATTTGTTAGCACTATTATATAAAAATTTAGAGAAAATTTCAATAGGTATTGACTAATAAAAAAAAAAGTTGTATTATATAAGAGTAACCAGAATATGGTTTCAATAAATAAAATAAAACGACTCGCATAGGAAGAGGAGGAAAGTATTATGAAAACTTTTGATATGCTTTTAAGTTCAATTAATGACGTAAAAGAATTTGTTAACACAGTAAGTAAGTATGATTTTGATGTTGATTTAACATCAGGCAGATATGTTGTTGATGCTAAGTCGATCATGGGTATCTTCAGCCTTGACTTGTCGAAGCCGATAAAGGTTGAGGTTCACAGTGATGACGCTGACGCGTTTATGGCTGAGATCGATGCTTTCATCGTAAAATAATCAAATAACATTTGTACATTCACAGCAGTAGTCTGACGGGACTATTGCTGTTTTTTTTATTTCTAAAAGCCTGTAAAAAATGTCGTTGAATTTAACACATTCGACAGCGGCTTTCTACAATTTATAACAAGGATAAGTAGTATAATAGCCATAGGCGGTGACGTAAATGGTTATTTATGCTGATTTGATTTTTCTGATAAATACCATATTCAATTTTCTTCTGTTTTCAGCTTATAAATATATAGCCGGATTAAAGACAAACAAAATAAGGCTCGCATTAGTATCTGCCGCCGGAGGTGTATACGCTGTATTTGAAAGCGTGTACAGCATAAGCGGATATATAAGGCCTTTTGTGCTAGCGGTTATGTGTCTTATGATATGGGGGAGAGCTGATATGGTAAAAAACACTGTCAATACGATTTTTATAGTAATTTGTGTTGAGGGATTGACAATACTTATAATGTCATGCGCCGGAGCTGATGCTTCTATGGCATCGGGAACGGTTATGATGTTTACGTCAAAGATAAAAACGGCCGCGGCTGTGGCGGCGGCGTATGTTATATACGCTGCGGCAAAGATATATCTGAAACGCAGCAATGCTTACAAAAGAGCTGAGCTGGTCATAAACGGACACAGGCTCAATGTAAAAGTTTTGTCCGACAGCGGCAATCTTCTGAAATATAAAAATAAAACTGTTATGATATTACGATATGACGCGATAAGCGAGATAGCGCCTGAGGAGGATTATAACAGCTTTTTTAATCATTCGGAGGATTATATAAGCTATAGGACTATAGAAGGCGGTGGGATTATTCCCGTGCTTGAGCCTGAGCAATGCTGCATAGACGGCAGCAGGTATGATATTGCTGTTGGCGTTGTAAGAGGCGGTTTCGGCAGGAGGTATCAGGGAATCATAGGATCTTTGTAAGAGGTACGTTTGAATAAAAACCGCCCATCTCGCACGGGAGCGCTCACTCGCGTACACAAAGTACAGCCTCGCTCACGCTCTCGCACGATCTGAACGGTTTTAATTCAAGCTATGTTTTGTGAAAGGAAATAATGGTCATAAATATGAAATTTTTAAAAGAACTTGCAGGCAAAATATTTTATATCAATAATGACGGAGCGGAAGCGAATGTGTTTTATATCTGCGGCGCAGATGTTCTTCCGCCGCCGCTTTCAAAAGAAGAGGAGGATTTTTTGATAAAAAAGCTCGAAAAAGGGGATAATTCAGTTAGGGATGAATTGACTGAGCGAAACTTGCGGCTTGTCGTTTATATTGCCAGAAAGTTTGAGAACACGGGGATAAATGTTGAGGATCTGATATCTATAGGAACGATAGGTCTGATAAAATCTATAAACACGTTTAAGCCTGATAAAAATATAAAGCTTGCGACATACGCGTCGAGGTGTATAGAAAATGAGATACTTATGTATCTCAGAAAAAATTCAAACAGGAGGACAGAGGTGTCTATTGACGAACCGCTAAATGTCGATTGGGACGGAAACGAGCTGCTGTTGTCAGATATACTCGGAACAGACAACGATGTGATATGCCGCGGAATAGAGGATGAGGTAGACAGATCACTTTTAAGAAAGGCGCTCGATTCTCTTTCAAGGCGCGAGCGGGAAATAATGATGATGAGATTTGGCTTAAACGGGTATAAGATGAAAACTCAGAAAGAAGTTGCCGATATCATGGGAATATCGCAGTCGTATATATCAAGACTCGAAAAGCGTATAATAAAGCGTCTTAAGAAAGAAATAATGAGCATGAGCTGATAGCATTTTTATGTCATAGTGTAATTTCGTGTACATAGCCGTATAATGCGGCATACAAAAGGAGGAAATACTATGACAAATAAGGTTGAGATCTGCGGCGTGAACACATCCGCATTGCCGGTATTATCGCGTGAAGAGAAGATGGTGCTGTTTGAAAAAATAAAAGAGGGAGATATGCAGGCGCGGGATACTTTTATAAAAGGGAATTTAAGGCTGGTGCTGAGCGTTATACAGAGATTTTCGAACAGAGGTGAAAATCCTGACGATCTGTTTCAGGTGGGATGTATAGGACTTATAAAGGCAATAGACAATTTTGACACATCTGTCGGAGTGCAGTTTTCAACTTATGCGGTGCCGATGATAATCGGAGAGGTAAGGCGTTTTTTAAGAGATGAGGGGCCGATAAGGGTCAGCAGGTCGCTAAAGGATATAGCGTATAAGGCGCTTAGAGCGAAGGAAAAATATATAAATATTCATTCAAAAGAACCAACTGTAACGGAGCTTGCAAGAGAGCTTGACATACCTAAGGAAGATGTTGTATTCGCGCTTGACGCGATAGCGGATCCGGTATCGCTGTTTGAACCGGTCTACCATGACGGCGGTGAGGCGATATATGTAATGGATCAGGTGAGGGACACTAAAAACACCGACAGCAACTGGCTTGAGAATATCGCCATAAACGAGGCGATGAAGCATCTTACAGACAGGGAGAAGCATATACTCGATCTGAGATTTTTCAGAGGAAAGACTCAGATGGAGGTCGCAAACGAGATAGGAATATCGCAGGCTCAGGTCTCAAGGCTTGAAAAGTCAGCTCTCAAGCAGATGAGAAAGTATGTCTGAATAAAATTGATCATATATAAAAGGCAGCCGGAAGGGGTATATCCGGCTGCCTTTTAATATTTCTCTTGAAACATTATTTAAATATTTCTGAAATAATGTTTTCAAGTCTGTCACTCATAAAATCAGAATCGGATGTTTTAAGAGAATAAAGGATCATAAAATCAAAATTTCTTCTGGGATCAAGCAATGCCATACCGCATTGCTTGAGCATTGTATTTATACGCCAGCAATGCTCCTCCATTTTTTCTTTAGTACTCACATATGGCTCGTCAAATTCATCATAGTCGTTGCGGTCGGCTAAGAAGCCGTCTGTGATAATATATAATATTAAAAGGA
>CALXSW010000183.1 GCA_944391255.1 uncultured Clostridia bacterium
GTGTTATGGTATTCGTATGGAAATTCGGAATAGCAAATATATCACCTGCTTTCAATGTATATGAGCTTCTGCCGGCATTTATAATTTCACTTGTATGTATAATAGTTGTGAGCCTGCTCACACCTGCTCCGTCGCAGGATGTGCTTGATGAATTTGATAAGGCAAAGGCTATGAAGTGATATATAAATGAATTAGTATATATACAGTAATAGAGATGGGGTGCTGCAAAACGCAAGTTTTGCAGCACCATTTTTATGTGATAAAAATGTATTTTGGTATTCATAGCTGTTTTATCATGTCCGTATTGTAAATTTTTATAAAAATAGTTGAAATATTATGTAAAATGTGCTATAATATTTTAAGCGAGAGAAATCAGGAAAGGAGATTAGTTATGGCAGCAGCAAAAAAGAAAAAAGGCTTGACATACAACGGTAAGCCTATCATCAGATGCGGAAACAGGATCTATTACGGAAACTTGGAAGATAAACTGATTTTAGTATTAGACATACAAGAAACGAAAAAGATAAATGATATGGATTTTACATCAAAGGTATTGATCCAGGTCATGGATAACACCGGAGAGTTTGGCAAAGGTCAGGTATTCAGAAAGGCAACAAGAGATAATCTTTATAAGGCGCTTGACATCGGAGAATGGTGGCTCAAGGATGCGCTGAAACAGTTTGCGTAAAAATAAGGGGGTTGCGGAAAGCAAAGCTTAACGCAACCCCTTGTCTTATGCTTTAATTATGCGGAAAGAACAACCAGTACCAATGTTGTTATAAGGAATAATATCGAAACAGTCGCTGTCAACTGGATCTGCATTTTTTCCTTTGTAGTACCGCCTGCTTTCTTAAAAAATGAATCACCCATATCTGATGAAGCACCCTGGATACCTCTCATACCCGGATCCTTACCTTCCTGGCAAAGCACAATAAATATCAAAGCTACAGTAACGATAATGTGTAATATGATAAATACTGTATTCATTAAGCTTGACCTCCTTTATCCTATAAATATAACATAACACTATAACATTATATCACAAATTTGTAAATTTGCAAGTATTTTTTTGAAAAAACTAAAAATTTTAAAAAAAAGCTGTACTAATTATAAGTTTTTTGATATAATAAGACTGTCAGTTTATTAATAATATTAATTTGAGGGGCTATATGGAATTAAACGAAGAAAAGAAAGAACTCGTCGCGATCGTGGGACTGCACACAGGCGCCCGTGATCATCTCAATGACACAACTGAAGAATCGATGCGCGAGCTTACAGAGCTTGTAGAGACCGCGGGCGGGGAAGTGGTATGCGAGATGGTACAGAACCGCAATGCCCCGGACAGCGGAACGTATATAGGAGAGGGAAAGCTTGAGGAACTGAGGGAGGCGGTCGTGGCTCTTGATGTTTCGCTTGTCGTGTTTGATGATGAGCTTTCGCCTGTTCAGCTGAGAAATATAAATGAATATATAGGTGTCAGGATCCTTGACAGGTCGATGCTTATTCTTGATATATTCGCCATGAGAGCGCGCTCCGGCGAGGGTAAGCTCCAGGTGGAGCTTGCGCAGCTTAAATATCAGCTGCCGCGTCTTAGAGGAATGGGAATAGAACTGAGCCGTACGGGCGCCGGTATCGGAACAAGAGGCCCGGGTGAAACGAAGCTTGAAACAGACAGGCGTCATATAAGAACAAGGATAGCGGCGCTTGAGGAAGAAATAAGAGAGATAAAAAAGCATAGAGAGCTTCTTAGAGAAAGAAGAAAAAAAGATAACGTCATAACGGCTGCGCTTGTTGGATATACGAACGCGGGAAAATCAACGCTTTTAAACAGATTGACAGACGCCGGTGTTTTTGCTGAAAACAAGCTCTTTGCAACGCTTGATACAACATCGCGCGCCATAACGCTCGATGATAACAGGCAGATAATTCTGATAGACACAGTAGGTTTTATAAGAAAACTTCCGCATTATCTTGTGGAAGCTTTTAAATCGACGCTTGAGGAAGCGGCAACGGCTGATTTTCTGCTGCATGTTATAGACGTTTCATCGCCTGAGGCTGATAACCAGATACAGGTTGTAAATAATGTTCTTGAAGAAATAGGCGCCGGAGGAAAGCCGACAATAAACGTATATAATAAATGTGATCTGAACGAAAATTATATACCGGTAAGATCGGACTCTTCAGCGAGTGTATTTATAAGCGCGAGAACAGGCGGGGGCATAGATGAGCTGCTTGACGCTATAGCGCAGACAGCGCCGGGTAGAAAAAGCCGGTATAAGCTCCTTATCCCTTATTCTGACGGCAGCGTGCTGAATATGCTTCACAGCAGCGAAAAGGTAATAGGCGAGGAATATACAGAGTCGGGAACGCTTGTGGACGTTATGCTTGATAAAACTGTATACGGCAGGCTGAAAGGATATGTAGTGGAATAATGTCAAAAAAGAATATATACAGAACTGTTGAAAAGGAGTCGGAGACTCTTATAATTGAAAAAAAATCAAAATTCTACTCGCACGTCAAGCCTGTTGACAGTGAGGAGGAGGCTCTTAAATATCTTGGCGAGATGCGCTCAAAATATAGTGACGCGACGCATAATGTTTATGCGTATGTGATAGATGAGAATAATATTTTCAGATATTCAGACGATGGTGAGCCGTCAGGCACAGCCGGAATGCCTGTTCTTGACGCGATACGGAAATCGGGCATAGTTGATGTTATTGTTGTCGTGACGAGATATTTCGGCGGTACGCTTCTCGGAACGGGCGGACTGGTCCACGCATACGGAGCATCAGCGAAAAAAGGTCTGGAAGGATCGGGTGTTATAATAAGAAGCATGAATGATATCGTATCAGCAAAGGTTGGATACGATTTGATCGGCAAGGTGCAGTATAAGATATCATCTGACGGATATACGCTTGAGGATACCATATATGAAGATGATGTAACATTTCGGATATGCTCTCCGCAGGATAAGACGGAACGGCTGATGAAAGAATTAACGGATATAACTAACGGGCGAGTTAAGCTCAAAGTAATAGACACGAAGTATGTCAATAGAAGGGATGATGATTTTTATGGCGAGTAATGTTAAATGTTTTATGAAAGCTGTTGCGGTTGTCGCGCTTGCGGGTATCTGCGTGCTGGGCGGGTATTCATACGCTATGAAATATCAGGCAAACAGTATTCTTTCAGCTCTTCCAAGACCGATGGAGGACAGCGAGATAGATGATACATATACGCCGGGCGAGGATGATCAGGAGGTCACGGTTATAGCTCAAAATGATATATCTGCCGCAAGCGAGGGTTCATGGAACACGGTAGACAGCTATATGTATGATATAACAGGTGACGGTGTAAATGACAACATAACCTTGTACTCCTCGTCTCATGCCGCAGGCTCGCAGAACGCGCCTAACGAGCAGAACTGGATCCTTGAGGTCAGTGACGGAGTAAAAGGGTATTATACGCTTCTTGACAGCTCTCTTCTGCACAGCACGGTCTACTATGATGTTGTAGAAAAAACATCTAAAAGAAAGGCTATCATCGTATACGAAACAACGGAAACGGGAACAGATATAGTTGAGTATATATTCACCGAAAAAGGTTTTGAAGAGGCGGTGACATACAGCTCAAACAGCTCTGCTAAGGTACATTCATCTGTTCCTATGTATGAGCAGTAAAACAAAAGATATATAAATATATTTAATGTGGAAATTATATGGAAACAGAGATCATATGAGGAGGCATTTATTATGGAAATAAAATTGACAAAACAGACATATGAGGGCGAAGTATTAAAATCAGAAGTGCCTGTATTGGTGGATTTCTGGGCGCCATGGTGCGGACCTTGCAGAATGCTCGGACCTATTATTGAGGAGCTCGCGGAGGAATACGAGGGTAAGGCAAAGATATGCAAGGTAAATGTTGACGAAGAGAGTGAGCTGGCGGCTCAGAACGCTATAGTTTCGATTCCTACAGTGCTTATTTTCAATAAGGGAAAGCAGGAGGCGCGATTGGTAGGTGCTCAGTCGTTTGACGATTATGCGGATATTTTGGATAAATTCATCTGATTTGTGAATTTTATTCACTGTTTTACATTAAAATTGTATAAATATAACATTTTTCTATAAAAATATAGAAAACCCTTGCAATTTTATTCATATTGCGTTATAATATAGGATATTGAAAAAACATGAGGCTGTATCGGGATTAAAAAATTCCTGCTACAGCCCCGTTTTATGGAAAGGGCTGAATGCACATGTTGGAAGATATTATAAAAAAAGACAAAGCTTATTATATGAATACATTTGGCGACAGATTGCCTGTCGCTTTTAAATATGGCAGAGGTATGAAGCTTTACGCTGACAATGACGAAGTATATTATGATTTCCTTGGCGGCATTGCTGTAAACGCTATAGGACATTGTCATCCTGACTTTGTGGCTGCTATGAAGGATCAGCTTGATAAGCTTGTTCACACATCAAGTTTGTATTACATAGAGAATCAGGCAAATCTCGCAAAAAAACTGGCTGAGAACACATGCGCTGATAAGATTTTTTTCTGCAACAGCGGCGCTGAAGCGAACGAGGGAGCGTTCAAGCTTGCGAAAATATATTTCTATAAAAAAGGTATTGATAAATATGAAATATTGTCGCTTGACCATTCGTTCCACGGAAGAACGCTTGCAACTGTGGCGGCTACAGGTCAAAGACATTATCAGGCGCCGTACGAGCCTTTGACTCCGGGGTTCAGGCAGATACAGCCAAACAGCATTGAGGCTGTAAAAGAAGCTGTTACAGATAAAACTGCCGCTATAATGATAGAGCTTGTACAGGGTGAGTCAGGCGTGCATCCTATGGATATTGAATATGCTAAGGAACTGCGTGATTTCTGTACGGAAAAGGGCATACTTCTTATTATAGATGAAGTACAGACCGGAATGGGACGTCTTGGAAAGTTGTTTGCTCATGAGCTTTACGGTATCGAGCCGGATATATTCACATGCGCGAAGGCTTTAGGCGGCGGTGTGCCGATAGGCGCTGTATGCGCAAAGGCTGATGTTGCGGCTGCTTTTGAGCCTGGTGATCACGGCACGACATTTGGAGGAAATCCTCTTGCTACGGCGGCTGGATTGGCTGTTTTTGATATATTTGAAAAAGAAGGACTTGTTGAGAATTCTGAGAAGATGGGTAAGCTGTTTAAGGAAAAGCTTATTTCTCTTAAGGAAAAATATAATGATAAAATTACAGATGTGCGCGGCATGGGTCTTTTGATAGGTATTGAGCTGAAACCTGAGATAGCAGGTGAAGTATTTAAAAAGCTTTTTGAAAATAAGATGCTTACAAGCCTTTGCAAGGGTTTAACGATAAGGATAGCGCCTGCTTTAAATATAACGGAAGATGAGATAGATCTTTTTGTTGATACATTTGATAAAATAATGCAGGAGATATAACAGGAAAGGAAGAATATAACTATGAAAGATTTGATCAGTTTACATGATTTGACAGCTGATGAGGTCAAGGGTTTGCTGGAGCTTGGCCTTAAGCTTAAAAAAGAGCTTAAAGAGGGTATACCGCACCCTATCCTAAAAGGCAAGACATTGGGAATGATATTTACTAAATCATCAACAAGAACAAGAGTTTCTTTTGAGGTGGGTATGACTCAGCTTGGCGGATATCCGTTGTTTTTGTCATCAAATGATATACAGCTTGGACGCGGCGAAACGATCCATGATACAGCTAAGGTGCTTGAAAGATATCTTGACGGCATAATGATAAGAACATACGCTCATAGTGATGTTATAGAGCTTGCTGAGGAGGCTAATATACCTGTAATAAACGCGCTTACAGATCTGCTCCATCCGTGTCAGGTTTTGGCGGATCTCATGACAGCATATGAGCATAAGGGCAGACTTCAGGGTTTGAAATTCGCTTATATCGGTGATGGAAACAACATGGCTCATTCTATCATGTATGGCTGCGCTAAGGTGGGAATGGACTGCGCTATAGCAACTCCGGCTTCATATGCTTGCAATGCTGAAGTAGTTGAAAACGCGAAGGCTGATTTTGCTGCCGGCGGTTCAAAGCTTCTTCTCACAGAAGATCCGGCTGAGGCCATAAAGGATGCTGATATAGTATATACAGACACATGGGTATCAATGGGTCAGGAAGCTGAAAAGGCTGAAAGACTTAAGGTATTTATGCCGTATCAGGTGAACAAGGAATTATTCGCAAAAGCAAAGGACGATGCTATATTTATGCATTGCCTGCCGGCATATCGCGGATACGAGGTTACAGAAGATGTAATAGACGGACCAAACAGCGTTATATTTGACGAGGCTGAAAACAGACTTCACGCTCAGAAAGCTGTAATGGCAACGCTTATGGCTGACTGATATTTAGATAGCATAATAAATAAGAGAGGAGGAGTGATATGGAGATAGATTACAGATCGCTGTTTCAGATAAGACTTGCGTCGTATGATGATATCCCGTCTATCATGGGTATAATAGACGAGGCGTTCAGAAAATACCAGAAGATGGCAGATGTAGATCATGTTGACGCGCTTTATGAAACGTATGACGATGTGAAAAAAGATATCGACACAAAAATTGTGCTTATCGCTCTTTCAAACGGTGAGCCTGTGGGCACGGTAAGAGTTGAGATAAATCCTGATTCGACCGCGTATCTTACGAGATTTGCGGTAAAAGTAAATAACCAGAATTCGGGCATAGGAAAGCAGATAATGAATCTTGTCGACAGGATAATGATAAAGAAAAATGTGAGCCGGATATGTCTTTTCACCGGATCAAAGGTGACGCCTCTTATAAGATTTTATTACGGCAGAGGATTTTACATAGAGTCTACAGATGATTCGCGAGGCTATATACGCGCTAAGCTCGTCAAGGAATATGATCAGACGGAGCAGTAAAATATTTTATCAATAGATTTGTGATTGAAAGGGATTTTATATGAGTATTATAGAATTGCTGCTTCTGGCGGTAGGCTTGTCAATGGATGCGTTTGCGGTGTCTGTATGTAAGGGACTTGCGACAAAGAAAGTATCATTGAAGCATTATTTTATCGCCGGAGCGTGGTTCGGAGGGTTTCAGGCGCTTATGCCGGCAATAGGCTATTTCGTGGGAAACGCGTTCTATAAATATATAGAAATAGTGGATCACTGGGTGGCGTTTGTGCTGCTTGTGCTTATAGGCGGAAATATGATAAAAGAAGCGCTGTCAGACGAGGAGGAATGCGCGGACGATTCGTTTGCGTTCAAGACCATGTTTATAATGGCGGTGGCAACAAGTATCGATGCTTTGGCAGTCGGAATAACGTTCACTTGTCTGCAGCTTACATATTCGTCTCTGCTTTTCGCTGTGCTTGCGATAGGGATTACGACATTTATTTTGTCGGGCATAGGCGTAAAGGTAGGAAATGTGTTCGGTGTAAAATACAAGTCAAAGGCAGAGCTTGCGGGAGGTATTATTTTGATACTTCTGGGACTTAAGATCCTGCTCGAGGGATTAGGTGTAATATCGTTTTAAATATAGCAATAAAAAAGTGCTGAACGCACTTTTTTATTGCTCATCTTCTTCCCACGGCATTATATCGCCGTCTTCTCTGAGATATTCAAGTATTTCCGCAATGCCCTCGCCTGTCTTGCTGTCGACCTCAAAAATATCGCGGCAGCCTGCCAGCTCAAGCCATCTTCTCGCCTGTGGAAGATCGGCGTATGGGCTGTTTATATGTGTTATTATTCCTATGACGCGCCTGTTGCAAACAGGTGTAACTGCCGGCGGATACAGTGAAAAAGGCTCGCATGCGTTTATAAGTATACCAACTACATCTGCTTCGAATGTGTACATCGCAAGACCATTTGCGAGGTTTTTCGATTGCATATACTCACCCGGTGTATCTATTATGACATCAAATCTGTTTACATACTGCGTCTTATGATAATGTATCTTTTCGCCCTTGAGCGCCTGTGTTAAAGTCGTTTTCCCGGCTTCTGACCTGCCCACCAATATCAGCTTTTTCATGTCTTTGATATCTCGCAAACAGAATAAGATAATCTGTCGCGGCAGTAATCGCATATAGTGCGCAGAGCCGATTCAACATCAGAAATAAGACCGGTCACAATAAGAGTACCTGAGAAACGGTCAACAAAGCTTAGATCGACGTTTGCTGATTTAGTCGCGAGATCAGCCGCTATTATAGCTGTTTCAGCCGGGCTTACTGTGAGGATGCCTATCGCGCTGCCGGTAAAGTCAAGCTCCGGATTAAGACCAAGCTTCTGATAAAGTATAGGATCAGGACTTGCCACAATATGCGCAAGAGTTATCTGCTTACCAGGAACGAGCTCTTGTATAATTCTGAGCCTGTCCTCAGAATTAGTTATTAAATCCTTTAATTCCATA
>CALXSW010000184.1 GCA_944391255.1 uncultured Clostridia bacterium
ATATAGCTCTTTTTTTTTTTATATGGAGGAAATAGAATGAGCCATACTGAACAAGCATGTCGATGAATACTTCGTCATCGAGCAAATTTGCCAATTCCATCTACGTTTGAGGTCCGCCCATGCATACCGCAAGATGTGAGCCGCCGGCAGCGCTTTCGCCTATATATCCTAAATGACCGGTTTCAGGATCGTATTCATAGTTAGAACCCGAGATCATTCTCATAGGCGATTTTTTAAGATCATCAATACCTGTCTGGATCTTATCACGATACTTTGTATTCGCGTTTCTCTCCCACTCTGTATACCAGTTTGAACAATACGTTGACCAGTCAGGACCGCTTCTCGCGTGCGTAGGCAGAATCATTTTATCTTTATCGTAGAAGAATCCGAGCGGGTCATTCTTTAATGTCGCAAAGTCACCGTCTTTTACATCGTCAAACACATCGCCTATGCGGTAATCTCCGCCCATGATATAATACAACGCTCTGTGATGACCTGCCATAGCTATTCTCGGCTCCTTGCATGAGTCACCCCAGTGTATAACATTATGACGGCTTCCAAGGCCTTTTTTATCGCCGATATGATAAACATCGACATCTGCCGCATGACGGCTCATCGCCTCCGCAAAGTCGAAAATATCGCCTCTTCCGCTTCTCAAGAACGCGTACCACAGCCATAATGTCGGAACAAGCTCCGTGTTCTGCCATGCGTATCCGCCGAGATCATATTTCCAACAGTGTCTTCCGCTGTCATATGTATGCATGATATCGCCGTAATTAAACAGTCCATACCAATGACGCTGCTCAACCTCGTTCATATAGAAATCAACAGCCTTATCAAGCTCGTCCTCAAGCCATTTTTTTAACGGAGTAGATCTGTCAGGCAGTGAGAATACGCCCATTACATTAGTTTCCTTATATAATTCAGGCTCACATATGAGAACTGCCGGTCTCATAACGCTTTCAGCATCTGCCATGATCACATCATCTGACGGTGTTTCGTTATACAAAAATACTGATAATTCATTTGTAGCCGCTATTCCATAAGGATCCGAGCCTACCCATGGATATCCCTCATAATGTGTCTGATCATGCGCTATTGTATCATAGTGTCGCATATCAAGCGGTTCAGCCTCCATCGGATGTATCCAAGCCGACAGCGTTCCCTCGTCAAGCGACAGACCTGACGCGTTTATAGCAGAAGGCGCTTTTTCAAAGAAACAGCGCATAGCTATAGCAACTCCGCCTTTTTCATCACCGCCGTACATCATACCCTTTGCGCGTTTTCCGAAACTCGAATCTATATATGCACACTCAGCCGGAGCCGTTTTCTTCTTAACAGTAAAGCTGTCAGGCGTTATCTGACAAAGCTTGTAGCTGTCAAAAATAGTGACATTTTCAAGCATTTCAGCGCATGGCTGATCGTTTCTCGCGTCTATCGCGTCGCTTATATCGACATTTTCGCCCTTCATCTGCTTTGAATAATACTTATCTCCTATTCTCGGACGCCATACGTTGAGATACTGCAGCGGCTCATGGAATACGCCATATTCACCGGCTATCTTAACGCGTCTGTTCATAGAAGATCCAGTCATCTTGCGCGTCACATCAACGGAAATACCGCCTATCATATCTGTTTCAGCCTTGCCGTCATATATAAATGTGTGCTTTATATCTATCTTGTTTGAATTTTTGTAAACAATAAATCTTACGATAAACTGAAGAAATTCGTCGCCCGATTTTGACAAATGCTCGCCCTTCATTCTGATAACGGCTTTCTGAGTTCCGTTATCCTCTATTACGCATTCCTTTATATTTCCATAATAAGGTATGTTTTTCTTTATCTGAACATCATCCTCATTTGATATAACTGTTTTAACGGCTTTAATGCCGATCTTTACATTTTCAGTTTCAGCCATAACGCTGCCGCTCTTATGGAATACGATTTTGAATATACCGTTATCAACCGATATATCGTCATCGTCCGCCGCCAGTTTTTCACCACTCTTTTGAGCCGCAGCCTTTGAAACAGTTACATCTCCTCCGTCCAATCTCGCTGTGACAGACGTCCATTTTACGCTTCCATCATTCCAGTACGCCGCCGGCTTTGTATCCGCAGCTACAGCTGCTCCATTCTGGATAACTGACAATGTATCCTCCGCCGAAACCTCTCCTCTCGAATGAGGAACGCCAAATGTGACGTATCCGCCCTTGACCCTTGTATCGAGCCATTTCATTTTTACGTCCTTCATATTATCCCTCCACGTATCAAATATACTATGTTTATATTTTAATACAAAACATCTTTTTTTTCAAGCCATTTTATGAATTTTGCAGAAATAATTGCATTTTTTACTACCTTAATACGTATATTTTATTTCGGCAATAAATTCAAAAAAAATTATTGACAAAAAAGAAAAAATGTTGTATAATATATATTGTTGTTAATAAGCCGATGTGGCGGAATTGGCAGACGCCCGGGACTTAAAATCCCGTGGGAAGAAATTCCCGTACCGGTTCGACCCCGGTCATCGGCACCAGAAAAGACTTAGACTTATTTGTTTTAAGTCTTTTTTTGTGCTTTAAGTTTAAACGGTTATATTTTGAAAGGATTTTATTTTATGAACAAATACGATGGACTTCTCTTATGTACTGATCTTGACGATACAATATTGACATCTGACAAGAGAATATCTGATAAAAATATAGAGGCTATAAAATATTTTATGAAGGAAGGCGGATTATTTACATTTGCGACCGGCAGAGTTCCAAAAGGCGTTCAGCCTATTTTAAAATACATAATCCCCAACGCGCCAATGGTATGCTTTAACGGCGGTTGTATCTATGATATAAATAATGATAAAGAGCTTTGGGCGTCTGAGCTTACAAAGGAAGCTATTGATGTTGTCGAATATGTTACAAGCCGTCACCCGTCATGCGGCGTTGAAGTCTGCACAAAAGAAAAAATATATTTCTGCATACGAAACAGGATCGTCGACGAGCACCAGAGGCTTGAGCATTTCCCCGATAACGATATGGACTATCATGACATACCGGAAAAATGGCGTAAAGTTCTTTTCATGGTTGAGGCTGATGAGGTGGAAGATATCCGAGCTATAATAGCTCAAAGTCCATATTCTGACAGCTTCAGCTATGTGAAGTCGAGTCCGTGGTATTATGAGATACTGCCCGCGGGTAATACAAAAGGCGAGGGACTTCTAAGACTTGCCGATATGCTTGGGATCAATCACGAAAATACGATAGGCATGGGCGATAATGAAAACGATCTTGATC
>CALXSW010000185.1 GCA_944391255.1 uncultured Clostridia bacterium
GAGGTAGATCTTGAAATTGCAAAAAGACTGCGTGACGCGGTGCCGGCTGATAAATTATTTGTGGCTGAATCGGGAATAAGCAGTATAGATGATGTTAGAGCATTTCAAAAGACAGGCGCGGACGCGGTGCTTATCGGAGAATTTCTGATGAGGGCAAATGACAGAAAAGCGCTGCTTAATGAGATGAAAAACATATGATATCGTAGAAAGTTTGAATAAAAACCGCCCATCTCGCACGATCTGAACGGTTTTGATTTAAACTTGGTTTTGTGAAAGAAATCAATGGTCATAAACATGAAAATAAAGATTTGCGGAATATATAAAATACGCGATGCCGATCACATAAACAAATACATGCGCGATTACGCGGGATTTGTGTTTTATAAAAAAAGCCATAGATATACAGATGACGATCTTGCGTCTGCACTCCGAAAGAGAATAGACAGCAGGATAAAGACTGTGGGTGTGTTTGTAGATGAGGATAAAGAGCATATAGCGGAGCTGTATAAAAAAGGGATAATAAATATTATACAGCTGCACGGCCATGAGGACGAGGATTATATAAGGGAATTGAAAAAATATGTGCCAGATGCCGAAATATGGCAGGCGTTTGCGGTGCGCGAAAAAGCCGATCTTGAAAAGGCTCAAAGGAGCGCGGCTGATATGATAATCCTCGATAACGGATATGGGACAGGAAAATGCTTTGACTGGTCGCTCATAGAAAGCTTTAAAAGAGAATTTATACTCGCCGGCGGAGTAAATCCGGAGAATATAAGAGATGCGGCAGAACGGTTTTCGCCATGGGCGTTCGATCTCAGCTCGGGCGTTGAAACTGACAGGATAAAGGATGAAAAGAAAATAGCGGCAGTTATAGCCGCGGTAAGGAGTTTATGAAAATGTCTAAAGGAAGATTTGGTATACACGGCGGTCAGTACATACCTGAAACGCTTATGAATGCCGTAAACGAGCTTGAAACGGCATATAATTTTTATAAGAATGATGAGGAGTTTAACAGGGAGCTGACAGAGCTGCTTAATGAATACGCTAACAGACCGTCAAGACTTTATTACGCGGAGAAGATGACAAAGGATCTTGGCGGAGCAAAGATATATTTAAAGCGAGAGGATCTCAATCACACAGGCGCGCATAAAATAAACAATGTTTTAGGTCAGGCGCTTTTGGCGAAGAAAATGGGTAAAACAAGACTTATAGCCGAAACAGGCGCCGGACAGCATGGAGTTGCGACAGCCACAGCGGCGGCGCTTATGGGAATGGAATGCGTCGTATTTATGGGCGAAGAGGACACGATAAGGCAGGCTCTGAATGTTTACCGCATGCGTCTTTTAGGCGCTGAGGTAGTTGCTGTAAAGAGCGGCACAGCCACACTTAAAGACGCCGTTTCAGAGGCAATGCGCGAATGGACAAAGAGAATAGACGATACTCATTACTGTCTTGGCTCGGTAATGGGACCTCACCCGTTCCCTACTATGGTAAGAGATTTTCAGGCTGTTATCTCAAAGGAAATAAAAGAGCAGATAATGAAAAAAGAAGACAGACTGCCTGACGCTGTTATTGCGTGCGTTGGCGGAGGCTCAAACGCGATAGGCAGCTTTTACCATTTCATAGATGATAAGGACGTCAGACTTATAGGCTGCGAGGCGGCAGGAAGAGGAATAGACACGTTTGAAACAGCGGCGACAGTAAACACGGGAAGCCTTGGCATATTCCACGGAATGAAGTCATACTTCTGTCAGAATGAATACGGTCAGATAGCGCCGGTATATTCTATATCGGCAGGTCTTGACTATCCGGGAGTAGGGCCAGAACACGCGTATCTTCACGATATAGGAAGAGCGGAATATGTGCCTGTAACAGATGATGAGGCGGTAAACGCGTTTGAATACCTGTCAAAAACAGAGGGTATTATTCCGGCTATAGAAAGCTCTCATGCTATAGCTCACGCTATAAAGATAGCTCCTAAAATGGATAAGGATAAGATAATTGTTATAACTGTATCGGGCAGAGGCGACAAGGACTGCGCTGCTATAGCGAGATACAGAGGGGAGGATATTCATGAGTAATATAAAAACAGCCTTTGAGAACGGAAAGGCATTCATAGCGTTTATAACATGCGGTGATCCTGATCTGGACACAACTGAAAAGATAATAGAAACTATGGCTGAAAACGGCGTTGATATGATAGAGCTTGGAATACCGTTTTCCGATCCTACAGCCGAGGGACCTGTTATACAGGCGGCAAATCTGAGAGGACTTGCTCAGGGCGTTACTACAGACAAGGTTTTTGATATGATAAGACGCGTCAGAAAGCGCGTCAGCATACCTATGGTATTTATGACATATGCGAATGTTGTATTCTCATACGGAACAGAAAGATTTATAAGGACAGCCGCTGAGGTTGGCATGAGCGGATTGATACTGCCGGATGTGCCATACGAGGAAAAGGCGGAATTTGCCGATGTCTGCAAGAAATACGGACTTGATCTTATATCGCTTATAGCGCCTACATCTGATGAAAGGATAGGAATGATAGCGTCATCGGCAGAAGGGTTTGTATACTGTGTTTCATCGCTTGGAGTTACGGGAACGAGAAGCGAGATAACGAGTGATATAGACTCGATGATAGCGTCGGTAAGAGAAAATACTGATATACCTGTCGCGATAGGCTTTGGCATATCAAACCCGGAGCAGGCAGCGCAGATGGCAGCAAAAGCAGACGGAATAATAATTGGTTCGGCAATAGTAAAATTGATTGAAAAATACGGAAAAGACTGTGTTCCGTACGTGAAGAAATTTGTAAAAGAAATTTCAGCGGCATTATAAAAAAGACAAATGAGGCTGTTGCAAAACTCAGCAAGTTTGCAGCAGCCTCGTGGGGCTTTAGCAAAATAGTGCAGAACGGACGAAACGAAGGGGCGCAGCCCCCTTGCCCGAAGGTGTACGTTGGTACATCGAGTGGTGAGTTTCGTTCGTAACATAAAGCGATTTTTATGCTGAAATTTTCATTTATGAAAATTTCCACCTCAACTATTAATAGTAGAAAGCCACAAAAATGGCTTATCTGCTTCGTTCTTTTCGCTTTATGTGGTCTGTGCATTTTGCTACAGCCCCTTTTTTGATTAAAAGATCTATATACCCCAGTCCTGACTCATCATCTGGAGCTTTACCATGTGCGGATATATTTTTCCGGTTTTCATTAGATCATCGGGACGTCCCTGTTCAGCGACGGTGCCGCCTGAAAGCACGATCACCTTATCGGCGCCGCTCACCGTCCGCATACGATGTGCGATAACAAGCACCGTCTTATCCTTTATGAGCCTTGAAAGCGCCGCTTGTATCAGTGTCTCGTTTTCAACGTCAAGGCTTGCCGTTGCCTCGTCCAACAGGATGATCGGCGCGTCTTTTAAGAATGCTCTTGCGATGGAGATACGCTGGCGTTCGCCGCCCGACAGCTCGCAGCCGTTCTCACCGATCATGCTGTTGTAGCCGTCCGGCAGTTTGTTTACAAACTCCTCGCAGTTGGCAAGCCGTGCCGCGGCTATGACCTCCTCGTCGGTTGCGTCCTTTTTCCCGATCCTGATATTTTCCTTTACGGTGTTGTTGAATAATGTAACGTCCTGGAACACAATGGAATATAGCGACAGCAGCGTTTCCGGCTCTATTTTTGATATATCCATACCGCCAACCGTGATCTTTCCCTTGTCAATATCCCAAAAGCGTGCAGCAAGGCGGGATACCGTAGTTTTTCCTCCGCCGGAGGGGCCGACAAGAGCCGTGACCTCACCCTGCTTTGCGGTGAACGACACATCTTTCAATACGGTCTCGCCCGTGTTATACGCAAAGCCAACATGCTCGAACTTAATATCGCAGCCGTGGTTTGTTATCACATTCGAGCCGGTCTGGACGGGACGGTCGAGTATCTCATTCATGCGGTCAATATTTGTCCTTGTGGATATGACCGCCGCAAGATTCTGGAGGGCGCCTTCCAGCGGTGAATAAAGCCTTGAGGCAACAAGCAGGAACATAAAGAAGAGGGGAATGTTTATCTCCCCGCGTATAAGCAGAACCGATCCGACAAGGGCCACTGTGGCAATGCCGAATTTTAATATAAGTGTTGATGAGACGACAAATAGCGCTGTTCCCAGCTCGGTTATGATGTGCCGTTTTTCGGCGTAATCTATCTTCTTGTCAAGCCCTCTGAGATAGCGCTTCTCGGCATTATTTGCCTTCAGATCCTGCAGGCTTTCGATACACTCTTGAACACCGGTCTCAAGCGCGACATTTGCGGCAGAGGCTTTTTTATTAAAGTACCCTTGAATACGCGCCGAAAAGAGCGTTATCGCAAAAGCGACCGGCAGCACCCATACAGCTGCCAAAGCCATGCGCCAATCATAGAAAAACAAGCATATTGAAATAAGCGTTGTGGAGATGACAGAGCCTGCAAGGGCCGGAACGTAATGCGAAAATGCCGTTTCGAGAGTAGCACAGTCACCCATGACCGAATTTGTCAGGTCGGCAAGGTCCTTTTTTCCGAAGAAAGAAAGCGGTATCTTTCGCAGCTGCTCGGCAAGAGTTATGCGCCGTACACCGCTTTCCACATATGTAGCAAGATATGTGGCGTTGTACTGAAAATATGTCACGACAAATATGAGAGTAAGGCAGATAAGCGCGCCGACAGTATAAAAGACTATCCTGCCGCCGGTCACGCCGCCGTTCATCATGTCGATGACGAGATAATATAAAAGTCCAACGGGCAGCATGAATGATATATCCTGTGCAACGCAGACAAGGCAGCCCTTTATCAGATCGACAGCGCCTTGTCTTGACAGTGCAAAGCGTCTTTGAAGCTTTTTTATCATAACTGTTTTTCCTCCTTTTCTATTTTCCAGTCCGCAGATTTTGAATAATTCTCCCACATGCGTGAGAATATTCCGCCTTTCTCGATAAGCTCGGAGAATGTGCCGCTTTCGGCTATACTGCCCTCACTCATTACGCAGATGCGGTCCGCGTTCGTGACCGACGACAGCCTGTGGGCTATCATTATGACCGTCTTGCCCTTTGAAAGAGCCGACATAGCCTGCTGTACGCGTACCTCATTGTCAGGGTCGGCAAAGGCTGTTGCCTCATCGAGAATCAGAATAGGCGCATTTTTGAGCACGGCTCTTGCTATAGCAACCCTCTGCTGTTCACCGCCCGAAAGGTATATGCCGTTCGCTCCCACGACTGTGTCTATGCCGTCCGGCAGTTTTGCGATTATATCGGAGCACTGCGCCGTTTCCAAAGCGCGCATTACTTCTTCTCTTGAAGCCTCCGGCCTTGCCATCCTCACATTTTCAAGTATCGACGCCTTGATAAGACGGCTGTTCTGGAATACGAACGATACCGTGTCCATAAGCTTCTCCTTGGGAATGTCACGTATATCCGTGCCGCCTATGAGCACACGTCCCTTTTGCGGGTCGAAAAACCTTGTGATGATATTCGCAAGAGTCGTCTTACCGCCACCCGAAGGGCCCACAAGCGCCGTTGTCTCTCCCGGTTTTATCGACAGGGAAACATCGTTTAAGGCGTTTTTTACACCGTCGTAGCTGTAGCTCACATGCTCGAGCGAAACGGAATTATCGGACGGGACTCTGCCGCGGCTGCTTTCTGAAAGCGGCTTTTCGCCGAGCACTTCATCTATCCTGCCAAGCGCATCGTTTACGATCATCGCATCCTCGCTCATAAACATTATTTTTGTGAGCGTAGTACTGATCACGGGAGTTATGATGATATAGAAGATAAGATTTAAGAGCAGGTCATTCGTTACGCCGCCCTGTGAAAATATGATGGCTCCGGCTATCAAAAACGCGAATACTCCGTTTATCGCCGTGGTGTAAAACATCATTGGCAGGCGCAGCGCCTTTGTATAGGCTATGACCCATTTTTCGTAATTGTCTATGGACGCCTTAAAGCGCTTAAAAGAAAACACCGTCTGGCCGAATGTTTTTACAACAGGTATGCCGCGGACATATTCCACTGCCTCGTTGGACATATCGGACAGTGAGTTTTGATATTCTTTCATTTTTTGCTCCATGCTCGCGCCCGTCATCTTAGTCATTATCATAAATCCCAAAACAACAGGGACAAGACTTAAAAGCCCGAGCCGCCAGTCGAACACGAGCAGCAGAAACAGCAGACCTATCGGCGTTGTGATCGCTCCGGCTTTGTCCGGCAGCCTGTGCGCCAGATAGGTTTCGGCAGCGGAGCTTGAATCGTTCACTATCCTCCTGAGCTTTCCGCTGCCGTACTTTTCTGTGATACCCAAGGGCAGCGCGGCAATATGGCGCATAAGCGCCTTTCTGATATTTGAGGCAATCCTGAATGCGCTCAGATGTGAGCACATAAGCGCCGCTATGTACACGATAATAGATATTACCGCAAACAGCACTGCCGACCAGCCGTAGCTTACGACATTCCCGGCTTTTGAAAAATCGGGGGATACCTCAAGTATGTCATGGATGATGCGCCATATATACAAAAACGGCACCAGTGCAAGCAGCGCGCTTGCGGATGACAGCACCCACGAAAGGTATGTCAGTACTCTGTGCCTGCCGGCATAGCTCATCAGCCTTGATAAGTTAGATCGTTTCTTCATCCAAAGAACCTCCTCGTAAATTTTTTATGATAAAAACGGCATGTGTCCGTTTCATATCCCAGCCAAACAAAGGTTAGTTTAAGCTAACTACGGGTCAAAAATTATAGGGCTTTACTGCCCCATAATTTTCATCCATCCGGCGGTGTAAAAGGCGCGCATTTCTTTCAGATAGTGCTCTGCCCGATCAAGCGGCATTTCGTGTATGATAAGCTCAAAAAAGGTGTTGAACATTCCGGTGATAAGGATATGCTCAAGATGTTCGTCTATAGGCGGGGAGGGTCTGCCGAGAGCCTCAAGCACCTTCAGATATTCATGCGTGCCTTCCGTCTCGATCTCTACCCTCTTGTCAACAAGTCCCGAAAATCTTGTGCCTTCCGAGCTGCACAGTATGAGTTTGAATGCGCCCAGATGCTCGTAGGCATAGTGAAGCATTTCATGCATACATGCACCCGAAATATTGCCAAGCATTTCGGGCTGTTCCTCCAATGGAAGATCTGCAAAATCGGTTTGCGCCTTGATAAAGCAGCTCAGAAAATATTCATACTGTTCTCCCACAAGTGCCTCGAACAATTCCTCTTTACTCTTAAAATATCCGTAAAACGCACCGGTCGTAACGCCTGCTGTTTTAACGATATTTCGCAGCGATGCCGACAGAAAACCTTTTTCCCGAAACTCTTTTTCCGCCGTCGAAAGGATAGCATTTAATGTCGTCTGTTCAGTTTCGCTCATATTGACCTCCGTATAACGGTGTTATATTACACTGTTATATTATATACCCAAGAAAGAATTTTGTCAAGAGCTTATTAAAAATTTTACTGCGGTAAATCATATTTTTGTTCACTGTGTAATATCTATGATATGCTTATTGACAAACTACTTCTGAGGAAGTACAATATTAATGTAGTATGCAATGAAAAAGATAAATATAAAATATGAGGAAACAAGTATGAGAAAAGCTGAACAAAATGAAGTAATGGCTGTTGCTGCATTTATGGCAGAACAGTTTTTAGAAAAAGAAGAACTACAGACAATGTTTGCCGGTATCGAACCTGTGAAGGCGAAAAAGATTGCTGTTGAATTGATATATTTTGAATTGATGTACATTATCCGGCATGGTGACATTTATGTGTATGATGAGAATATCAG
>CALXSW010000186.1 GCA_944391255.1 uncultured Clostridia bacterium
AAGCGCTGAGTGCATGAATAGGGTAATTTTGATGGGTCGTTTAACAGCAGATCCGGAACTCAGACAGACTCCGCAGGGTACAACACTCGCGAGATTCACTATAGCGGTAAACAGAAGATTTGCAAAAGAGGGAAGTCAGCAGGCAGATTTCATTAATTGTGTTGCCTGGAGACTGACCGGCGAATTTGTCGCAAGATATTTCCATAAGGGAAGTATGATAGCTGTTGAAGGTCAGATCCAGAGCCGTTCATGGGACGGTCAGGACGGACGCAGACAGTATGCGACAGAGGTAGTTGTTGACAACGCATATTTCACGGGTTCAAAAGCTGAAACAAACACGGGCGCATCACAGGGAGCATACCAGTCTAATTTCGGAGCGTACAGCGCGCCGGCAGACCATGGTTTTAACCAAGCACCTGCACATACCGATTATGACCAGGGCTTTACTGATCTTACTTTATCGGGAGACGCTGGCAGTGAGGACGATTTGCCGTTCTGATTGCTGATTGATAAAAATTGAAGGAGGAAAATTGTAATGGCTGAAAGAAATGACAGACCACAGAGAGCAAGAAGACCAAAGCGTAAGGTCTGCATGTTCTGCGTAGACAAGGTTGAAAACATTGACTACAAGGATACTGCAAAGCTGCGCCGCTATGTCTCAGAACGCGGTAAGATCGTTCCAAGAAGAATAAGCGGTAACTGCGCTAAGCATCAGAGACAGCTTACAACAGCTATAAAGAGAGCAAGAATCATCGCTCTTCTTCCATTCGTAGCTGAATAATAAGTGAAATGATCACCCGGAACGTTTGTTCCGGGTTGTTTTTTTGCCTGAAAATCACTTTTGTTGTCTTTTATACTTGATATTTTCAGGGAAATGCGTTATAATAGATTAAAATGGATTATAGTATCTTTCTATAAATATGGTTTTTTAAGGAAGATTTTTTAATATAAAATGATTTTGAAAGGATTTAATGGTTAGAAGAATGAGTAATTTGTCAATGGCACAGCTTTTATTCCCGGAGATCGATAAAACTCCGGAGGATTATGAAAAGATGTATCCTGCCCGTAATTTGCCGGAAGGAGCTAAGGTAACGAGATTTGCGCCTTCGCCGACAGGCTTCCTCCATTTCGGAAGTCTTTTTGCGGCGTTTATTTCAGCGAAAACAGCGGGAAATGACGGCGTGTTTTATTTGAGAATAGAAGATACAGATAAAAAGCGTGAGGTTGAAAACGGCGTAATAGGAATGGTAAACGGTCTGAAGGATTTCGGACTCGTGCCTGATGAGGGAGCGATGAGTGAAACTGAGGAATCGGGCGAATATGGTCCGTATACCCAGAGCAGAAGAACGGCTATTTATCAGGCTTATGTAAAGTCGCTTGTTGAGCAGGGACTCGCGTATCCGTGTTTTATGACAGAACAGGAGATAGCGGACGTAAGAGCCGGACAGGAGAAAGAAAAGGAGCTTCCTGGTATTTACGGCAAATACGCGAAATACAGAGATATATCTGTAGAGGACGCTAAAGCGAGGATAGAAAACGGTGATGAATATGTTGTAAGACTTAAATCACCCGGCAAGCCGGACGGCAGGATCTCATATAAGGACGAGGTAAAGGGCAAGATAGAAATGCCTGAAAATATACTTGATATAGTTCTGCTCAAAAAAGATGGAACACCGACATATCATTTCGCTCATGCGATAGATGACCATCTTATGCATACTACTCATGTAACACGCGGTGATGAATGGCTCTCATCAGTGCCTATCCATCTTCAGCTGTTTAGAGTTCTTGGCTTTAAGGCGCCTAAGTACGCGCATATAGCGCCTATAATGAAGGAGGACGCGGAAACGGGCGGTAAGAGAAAGCTTTCAAAGCGTAAGGATCCGGAGGCGGCTGTAAGCTACTATTCGGAAATGGGTTACCCTAAGGGCGCGGTAAATGAATATCTTATGACTATCGCCAATTCAAATTATGAGGATTGGAGAAGAGCGAACAAGACGGAGTCTATAGATAAATTTGAGTTCAAGCTCTCAAAGATGAGCAAAGCGGGCGCGCTGTTTGATCTCGTAAAGCTCCACGATATTTCTAAGACATATATATCAACTATGACAGCTGATGAGGTGTATAACGATGTGTGCGACTGGTCAGCGCAGTATGACAGCGAGCTTAACGAGCTTGTAACGCGCGATACAGAATACGCGAAGAAGATCTTTTCAATAGAGAGAGGAAACAAGAAGCCGAGAAAGGATATAGGCAAGTGGTCTGAAGTAAAGGATTATATAGCTTATTTCTATGATGAATTGTTCGACGGCGCGCGCGGATGGGCTGACAATATCGACAAGGCCGACATAAAGACAGTGCTTGAAAGATATCTTGAGATATATGACCATAACGGCACAGCTGACGCATGGTTCCCGCAGGTGCAGGAGCTGGCTGTGGAATTGGGATTTGCAAAAACACCGAAGGAATACAAGAATGATCCCGACTCATATAAAGGTCATGTCGGAGATGTTGCCGGCATCATAAGAGTAGCGGTAACAGGCAGACTTAACACGCCTGATCTGTATACTATAATGCAGACGCTTGGCGAGAGCAAGGTAAAAGAAAGAATAACAGATGCTGTAAAAGGCTTATAAATAATTATGGAAGGAAATCAGAGAGGAATGGAAGAAGTATATTCAAAAAACTTTATTCAGGAAGCGATAGAAAAGGATCTGGAGCTTGGTCATTATAACCGTGTTCAGACTCGTTTCCCGCCGGAGCCTAACGGATATCTCCACGTTGGTCATGCAAAGGCTATATGCATTGATTTCGGCATGGCAGAGCAGTATAACGGCGAATGCAACCTGCGTCTGGACGACACTAATCCTGTAAAAGAGGATACGGAATATGTGGACGCGATAATGGAAGATATAAAGTGGCTTGGTTTTAATTGGAACAAGGTATTGTACGCGTCAGATTATTTTGACGCGATACATGAGGCAGCTATAACGCTTATAAAAAAGGGCAAGGCATTTGTGTGCGAGCTGACTCCGGAGCAGATGAAGGAGTACAGAGGAACGCTTACGGAGCCGGGTAAGAACAGTCCTTACCGTGACCGCTCAATAGAGGAAAACCTTGATCTGTTCAATAGAATGACAGCCGGAGAATTTCCGGACGGAAGCATGGTTTTGAGAGCCAAGATAGATATGGCGTCGCCTAATATGAATATGCGCGATCCGATAATATATAGAATAATGCATGTAAGCCACCACAGAACAGGCGATAAATGGTGCGTATATCCTATGTATGACTTTGCGCATCCGATCTCTGATACTGTAGAGGGTGTAACTCACTCTCTATGCTCACTCGAATTTGAGGATCACAGACCTATGTACGACTGGGTTCTGCGCGAGGTGGGATATCCGGAACCGTCAAGACAGATAGAGTTCGCAAGAATGAATTTAAACTATACTCTGACAAGCAAAAGACGCTGTCTAAAACTCGTAAATGAGGGTATAGTAACAGGCTGGGACGATCCGAGAATGTCAACTCTTTGCGGTATGAGAAGAAGAGGATACACGCCTGAATCTATAAGAGATTTTTGTGAGAGAATAGGCGTTGCAAAGGCGAACAGCGTTATAGATTTTGCTATGCTTGAAGCGTGCATAAGAGAGGATCTTAACAAGCGCGCGCCGAGAGCGATGGCGGTGCTTGATCCTATAAAGCTTGTGGTTGACAACTATCCGGAGGATCTCGTTGAGGAATTTGAGGTCGAGGTAAACCCTGAAGATCCTTCGATGGGCACAAGAAAAATAGAATTTTCAAAATACCTATATATTGAGCGCGAGGATTTCCGCGAGGAAGCGCCTAATAAATATAAGAGAATGGTGCCGGGCAGAGAGATACGTCTTAAAGGCGCTTATTATGTTACGGCTACAGGCTGTGAGAAAGATGAAGACGGAAATATAACAGTTGTGCATTGCACATATGCGCCTGATTCAAGAGGCGGCGATACAGAGGACAAGAGAAAGGTAAAGGGCACGATACATTTTGTAAGCGCGGCTCATGCCATAGACGCTGAAGTCAGATTATACGACAGACTTTTCAACGTTTCAAATCCGTCAGATGAAACAGGTGTTTCAAGCTTCCTTGAAAATCTTAATCCGGACAGCATGGTGATAATGTCAAACGCTAAGCTTGAAAGCGGACTTAAAAACGCTAAGGTAGGCGATAAGTTCCAGTTCATGCGCCAGGGATATTTCTGCATGGACAAGGATTCAACAGATGAAAAGCTTGTGTTTAACAGAACGGTTGGACTTAAGGATTCGTGGAGTAAGATAAACAAAGCGTAAGTATATTTTAAAACAAGCTGAAAAATGAATGTATATATAAGAAGAGGGTAAATAAAAATGGATTACAGTAAGTATTTTGCAGACAGAGTAGTGCCGATGAAAGGCTCTGCTATAAGAGAAATGTTCAAGAGAATGGCTGATCCGGAGATAATCTCGCTTGCCGGCGGAAATCCGGCATCGGAATTGTTCCCATCTGACGAGCTTTCAAAGATCGCCGGAAAGATACTCATGACTCAGCCGACTCTCGCTTTGCAGTATGGAACTACGGACGGATATCCGGCAATGAAGGACTGCGCGAGAGCGAGAGCAGAAAAGGTGGGAGCCGTTTCAGAGGGTGACGAGATCCTCATAATGACGGGCGCTAATCAGGGAATAGATCTTTTTGCTAAGTCTATCTTAAACAAGGGTGATAAGGTAATAGTTGAAAGTCCGAGCTTTATCGGAAGCCTTAACGCGTTCAGAACGTATGAATGTGAGCTTATCGGTATAGAGGTTGAGTCTGACGGTATGAATATTGACGCGCTTGAAAAGGCTCTTGCGGAAAATCCGGATACTAAAATGATCTATACGATCCCTACGTTCCAGAACCCTACAGGAACTACTATGTCATTGGCAAAGCGTGAAAGACTTGTAGAGCTTGCGGCAAAATACGGTGTTCTCGTGCTTGAGGATAACCCGTATGGCGATCTGCGATTTTCGGGCGAGGACGTTCCTACATTGAAGTCGCTTGATAAAAACGGTGTCGTGTTCTATGCCGGCTCATTCTCAAAGATACTCTCGCCGGGTATGCGTCTTGGATATCTTATAGGTCCGGCTCAGCTTCTGGAAAAGACAGAAATGCTAAAGCAGGTCAATGATGTTCACACGCCTATGCTCACTCAGCTTATGTGCGTTCAGTTTATGAAAAAATATAATATAGATACATATATCAAGAAAAACAGAGAGCTGTACGGCAAGAAATGCAAGGCTATGGTTGAAACTATGGAGGAAACGTTCCCGGCGGGAAAAGTTGAATGGGTAGTTCCTGACGGCGGGATCTTCCTTTGGTGCACATGCCCTGGAATAGAGGATATAACACCTGTAGTAGACAGATGCCTTGAAAAGAAGGTGGCGATCGTCCCGGGATCAAATTTTGCGATCGATCCGTTCGCGCCGTCAAATCAGTTTAGACTTAACTATTCGTCCGCGTCTGTGGAGGATATAAAAGAGGGCGTAAGAAGGCTTGGCGCTGTTCTTACAGAGCTTCTCTAATCATTTATTTCGGAGGAAAATCAATGGAAGAAAATATTATATCAACGCCGGCTGAGCCTAAGAAAAGAATTTTTTCGGGTGTTCAGCCGTCAGGAAATATAACGCTTGGAAATTATCTCGGAGCTATCAAGAACTGGGTAGACCTTCAGGATAAATATGAATGTATATATGCTATGATGGATCTGCACACGATAACAGTGCGTCAGACACCGGCAGAGCTTAGAAAGAGAACTTTGGAGCTGCTCGCGCTTTATATAGCAGCCGGGATCGATCCGGAAAAATGTATAATGTTCGTTCAGTCGCATAACAGCGCTCATGCGGAATTGGGCTGGATACTGAACTGTTACACATATATGGGCGAATTGCAGAGAATGACTCAGTTTAAGGATAAGTCTGCAAGACACGCCGATAACATAAACGCCGGTCTTTTCACATATCCGGTCCTCATGGCGGCTGACATACTGCTTTATCAGACAGATTATGTGCCTGTCGGCAAGGATCAGCTTCAGCATATCGAGATCTGCCGCGATATAGCAAACAGATTTAACAGTCTTTACGGAAATGTGTTCAAGATCCCTGAGGGACTTCTAACAAAGTCAGGCGCTAAGATAATGAGCTTGCAGGATCCAACAAAGAAAATGTCAAAATCAGATGAAAATCCTAAGGCGTTTATTTCGATGATGGACGATTTTAACGTGATCGCAAAGAAGATAAAGAGCGCTGTCACAGATAGTGAAGGCGTTATAGAATACCGTCCTGACGATGAATCAAAGGCGGGAATAAATAACCTTATAAGCATTATGGCAGCTGTAACCGGTAAGGCGCCGGAAAGCATAGCGCAGGAATTTAGTGGACAGGGATACGGCGTGTTCAAGGCGGCTGTCGCTGACGCTGTAGTTGAAACAGTGCGCCCGATACGTGAGGAATATGACCGATTGATAAAAGATAAGGCTTATTTACAGGGCATTTACAAGAACGGCGCGGAATCAGCGCATCGTCTTGCGAACAGAACATTGAAAAAGGTCTATAAAAAGGTCGGATTCGTTGTTGAGTAATTATCACAGCCACAAAACAATGCCGGAGCATGTAGCTTGCAACGGCAATAAATAAAAGAAAGGGAAGATATAAAATGAATTATGCAAACATGATATTTGCATTTGTAATTTCATTTATTTTTACATTTGCGACAACCCCCTTAGTAAAGCGTTTTGCTTATGTTATCGGCGCTGTAGATATTCCTAAGGATAAAAGACGAGTTCACAAGAAGCCGACGCCGCGAATAGGCGGACTTGCGATAATATTCGGATTTTTGGTGGCGGTGATATCATTTAACGACACATGGTCAAAAGAAGTGGTGTCCACTCTTGTGGGCGCCGGTATACTGGGAATACTCGGAGTCATTGACGACTGCAAGGAGCTTGATGCAAAGCTCAAATTTGTAGTGCAGATAGTAGCCGCTCTCGTGGTGGTCATATTTGGAGATATAAGGATATCGGTTATATCAAACCCGAATATTTTCAGCGTTGAGCCGTATGTTATACTGCCGTCGTGGCTGTCGGTATGTGTGACGATATTCTGGATAGTGTTTATAACGAACGCTGTTAATTTCATAGACGGCCTTGACGGACTTGCCGCCGGAGTTTCGGCTATAATGTCGATATCTCTTGTGTTTATAGCTATAAGCTATCATGAATTCACGATCGCGCTGCTCGGTCTGGCGCTTATGGGATCGTGTTTCGGATTTTTGCCTTATAATTTCAATCCGGCAAAGATATTTATGGGCGACACCGGATCGACGTTCTTAGGCTATATGCTGGCGGTGCTGTCAGTTCAGGGTATGTTTAAGTCATATGCGGTCATCTCATTTGCAGTGCCGCTTCTGATGCTTGGACTTCCTTTGTTTGACGCGCTGTTTGCGATGATAAGACGTGTGCTGTCAGGAAAAAGCCCTATGGTCGCCGACAGAGGCCATCTTCATCACAGATTATATGATATGGGATTCTCCCAGAAACAGACGGTGTTTATTCTCTACGCTATAAGCGGAGTGCTTGGAATAACTGCGATACTTTTGGCAGAACAGAGATTTTTAAGAGCTATGCTCCTTCTTATGTGCGTGCTTATATTCCTGCTTATGGCGAATATGATGGGAAAGAACAGCTTTGTCAGAAAGCCGCCGTCAAAGGAGAACAAGGATAATGATAACAACACGGGAGAAGATCAAGGAGAATAAAGATGAAACAGTTAAAGGTTATGACGGTATTCGGCACAAGACCGGAGGCTATAAAGATGTGTCCGCTTGTGCTGGAGCTGCAGAAGCATAAAGAGATAAAGCCTGTAGTATGCGTTACGGCGCAGCATCGCGAAATGCTCGATCAGGTGCTTGAAATATTCGGAGTAAAGCCGGATTATGATCTCGATATAATGAAAACAAGACAGACTCTCTCGGGCATAACGACGAGTGTTTTGACAGGTATGGAATCAGTTCTCACAAAGGAGAAACCGGACATAGTCCTTGTTCACGGCGACACGTCAACAAGCTTTGTAGCTGCTCTTGCCGCATTTTATCAGCAGATAAAGGTCGGTCATGTTGAGGCGGGACTAAGAACATATGATATTTATTCTCCGTTCCCGGAGGAAATGAACCGTCAGCTCACAGGCAGAATATCAAATCTGCATTTTGCGCCTACAAAGAGAAACTTTGAAAATCTCATAAAGGAAAATGTGGACACTGAAAAGATATATATAACAGGAAATACTGTTATAGACGCTTTAAAGACAACTGTAAAGGACGATTATCAGTTCAATGATGAAACATTGAGATCGCTTGATTTTGAAAACAACAGAGTGATAGTTGTAACGGCGCACAGACGTGAAAATCTGGGTGAACCGCTTAAAAACATATGTAACGCTATAAAGCAGATAGTGGAGGAATATCCTGATACGGTGGCGGTATATCCTGTTCATTTGAATCCGGCTGTACGCGAAACTGTATGGAGTATTTTGGGCGAAACAGAAAGAGTACATCTTATAGATCCGCTTGATGTTGAGGAGCTTCACAACGCTATGGCGAGAAGCTTTATGGTCATGACAGACAGCGGCGGAATACAGGAGGAGGCCCCGGCTCTCGCTAAGCCTGTTCTTGTGCTGCGCAGGGAAACAGAGCGCCCTGAGGCTGTAGCTGCCGGAACGGTAAAGATAGCGGGCGTTGATAAGGACGTGATCGTAGGTCTTGCAGAGGAGCTGTTAGACAGTGAGGAGGCTTATAACGCTATGGCGCACGCTGCAAATCCATACGGCGACGGCGAGGCGTCAAGACGTATCTGCGAGGCGTTGCTGTACGAGTTCGGAATGAGCGAATCAAAGCCGGATCAATTTGAATCATGATCACTGCGGCAGCTGTTGACTGCAAATCAAAAAACTGAAAGGACTTAACATTATGAAATTGGGTATCGTAGGTTTGCCTAATGTCGGCAAATCAACATTGTTTAACGCGATAACACAGGCGGGGGCAGAAAGTGCCAATTATCCGTTTTGTACTATAGAGCCGAACGTGGGCATAGTAGATGTGCCTGATGAAAGAATAGATAAGCTTGCAGAGATGTACAACCCTAAAAAGGTCACAAGAGCTTATATCGAGTTTGTTGATATAGCAGGTCTTGTAAAGGGCGCGTCAAAGGGTGAGGGACTTGGAAATAAGTTTCTTGCGTCTATCAGAGAATGTGACGCGATAGTTCATGTTGTACGCTGCTTTGAAGATACAAATATAACGCATGTAGACGGAAGCGTCGATCCTGTAAGAGACATTGAAACAATAAATCTTGAGCTTGTTCTTTCTGATATGGAGATGATAGACAGAAAGATAGACAGGACAAAGAAGGCTATGAAAGGCGATAAATCACTTGCTTCAGAGCTGGCTCTTTACGAGAGAGTAAAAGAAGCGCTTGAAGAGGGCAAGCTCGCTAAGTCGCTTGAATATACTGATGAGGAACGCGCTCTTATGCGTGATGTGTTCCTTATAACGATGAAGCCTGTAATATACGCTGCAAACGTTGCCGAGGATGATTTTTCTAAGGGAATAGAAAACAATAAATTTGTAAATATGGTAAAGGAATACGCTGCCGCAGAGGGTTCAGAGGTAATGCCTGTGTCAGCGCGTATCGAAGAGGAGATATCTCAGCTTGATCCTGATGAGAGGGCTATGTTCCTTGAAGATCTGGGTATGGAGGAATCAGGACTTGACAGACTCATAAAGGCAAGCTATTCTCTGCTTGGTCTTATAAGCTACCTGACAGCCGGTGAGCCGGAGGTAAGAGCGTGGACGATAACAAAGGGCACAAAGGCTCCTCAGGCTGCCGGAAAAATACATTCCGATTTTGAGAGAGGCTTTATAAGAGCTGAGGTCGTGCATTACGATGACCTTATGGAATGCGGCAGCATGACCGCGGCAAAGGAAAAGGGCCTTGTAAGAAGTGAAGGCAAGGAATATGTGATGAAAGACGGAGATATAGTATTATTCAGATTTAATGTATAATAGTGTATTATAAATATGGCTGAAAAGAATAATAAAAATAGCAACAAGGATAGTAAAAGCGGCGAGAATATAAAAAAGAGCGCTAAAAAAGAAAATATACACAAGGATCACAGAAAACGTATGCGCGAAAGGTTTTGTGATACGGGGTTCAAGGGTTGGTCTAAGTATGAGATAATTGAGTTTATGCTGTACAATGTGTATGCGCAGGGCGATACAAATCCGATCTCGCACGCTATTCTCAACTACAACAATAACAGTCTGAGAAGAATGTTCGAAAATTCTGTTGACAACAGAATGGCTGAGGATATACACGGAGTGGGTGAAAAGACAGTTTTGTATCTGCGTACGCTCAAGGAATTTATAGATTACTATCTGAAAGAAGAGCTGCTTGAAGAAAAGGTACGAGTAGACAGAGAAAACTTCCCGAAAATACTGCGAAGCATAAGATTTTCTGAAAATTATGAGGATATCTATATGCTCTGTATGGACAGGAATATGTATCTTAAAAGCATTGTGAATCTTACTGAGGCAAGCGATGAAACAGCCGCGTCGGTGTCGCCTGACAGGATAGTCAGCTGTGCCGTGCGCGCGAAGGCTTCCAATATTATTCTTTTGCACAATCATCCTATGGGCAGCCGCAAGCCGTCATTAGAAGATATAAGTATGACTGAGCGATCAAGCGATGCATTGAACTCCGTAGGAGTATTTCTTGTAGATCACTATATCGTATGCGGAAAAGATCTGAGCAGTATAAGGATGTCTATGCTCGGATTGGGATAATAACCATGTATGCGGAAAGGTTTAACGGTGAACAGATATGGAAGACTCGATTATAAACAGCCTGCCTGAGCAGATAGAGGAAAGCGTTGAGAAAACAAGCGAGAGCGGAACGCATTTTATTCAGTCGATAGCAAATGCTATAGGACTTGACATTCAGTCGCTGTCATTGGGAAAGATATTATGGGCGGTTGGAGTGCTGATACTGCTGATCGTTATAAGCAATATATTTTGTCGGATAATATCAAATATGATGAAGAAGACAAAAATGAGCGAAAGTCTGCGTAAATTCCTTGTCAGAATGGTAAAGTTTCTGATGATATTTATATCGGTAATGCTGTTTGCTGATCTTATCGGAATACCGATAACGTCTATAATAGCGCTCTTGAGCTTATTCGGCTTAGCAATATCGTTATCACTGCAGAAGCTGCTTGGCAATATTATGAGCGGTGTGTCCATATTGATGCTGAAGCCGTTTGATATAGGCGATTTTATAGAAACTGATACGAGCGGTACAGTTTCAGCCATAGGATTGTTCTATACTGAATTAAAGACTATAGATAATAAAACGGTATTTATACCTAATGAGCATATTGTCGGAAACAAGCTGATAAATTATACGCGTCAGGATAAGCGCAGGATAGATATAAAAGTCAACGCTTCATATGACTGCGATATACAGGATGTAAAAGCGGCGCTTAACGAGGCGATACAAAGTGTTGATAAAATAATTGACGATCCGGCTCCGCTTGTGGGAGTTGCGTCATACGGTGACAGCGCCGTGTTATACGATGTGCGCGCATGGACAAAGACAGAAGATTATTGGCCGGCATATTATAAGCTTATGGAAGCCATATCGGAGTGTTATAAAAAGCATGGCGTCTACATGGCATATAACAGGCTTGAAATAGATGTGCTGTCAAAATAGATAAATTGAAAAGTGTATGCATAGTCAGGAGCATCCGCATTTTTGCGGATGCTTTTTCATATGATGTAGTAGATAGCAATGTAGATCAGACTGCGGAGGTGTGTCGTGAAAAAAATAATCTTTTCCTTTCTTGCAGCCGCGTTCATCGCTGTGTTGCTGCCGCTGCTTATATTGAAGCTGTTCGCGCCGAGCGAAAACGCAGCGTCAACAGAGCCTGTTCCTCCTGTGGCTGTGGAAACAGAAAGTCCCGCGCCTACTCCGCTGTGACGCGGCAGGCACGGGACTTTTTAAAACGTTATTTGATGTCATCTATATTGTAAGGCGTTATCTGATAAACAAAGTAGTTGAGCCAGTTTGCAAAAAGCAGATGGGCATGAGAACGCCAGCGCACTACAGGCTTAAGCGACGGATCATTTTTTGTGAAATAGTTCACAGGTATTTTAGGGTCGAGCCCCTTTTCAAGATCGCGGAAATATTCGTTTTTAAGCGTGTCAGCATCGTATTCGCTGTGGCCCATTACAAATATGCGTCTGCCCTTTTTTGTTGTCACTATGTACACTCCCGCCTCGTCAGAGTCAGCGAGTATTTCAAGCTCGGGAACTTTCTTTATATCTTCCTCGCGCACCTCTGTATGGCGAGAATGAGGAGCGTAGAATATATTGTCAAAGCCTCTCACAAGCTTAGCCGTTTTTCTTCTCACTCTGTGTCTAAAAACACCACTGCACTTCTCGGGAAGCGAATATTTAGGTACGCCGTAGTGGTAATACAATCCCGCCTGCGCAGCCCAGCAAATGTGAAGTGTAGAAGTGACATGAGTGACAGACCAGTCCATGATCTCCGTAAGCTCCTTCCAGTAATCGACCGATTCAAAATCCATGTTTTCAACAGGAGCGCCCGTTATTATAAGTCCGTCGTATTTTTGCGTTTTGATATCGTCAAATGTTTTATAGAACGCCGCGAGGTGATCATCAGACGTATTCTTAGAAACGTGTGATGCCATCTGTATGAGATCCACTTCAACCTGAAGCGGAGAGTTAGACAGCAGACGCAGAAGCTGAGTTTCTGTCTTTATTTTTTCCGGCATGAGGTTAACTATTGCTATTTTAAGCGGTCGTATGTCCTGACGCGCCGCTCTTTTTTCCGTCATAACAAATATATTTTCCTTAGCAAGCTGTTTTGTTGCCGGCAGCTTGTCCGCGAT
>CALXSW010000187.1 GCA_944391255.1 uncultured Clostridia bacterium
TCGACATGATGCTTTGAAAGGCACATTTCCACCGCTTCGGCTGAAATATCCTTAACATTCTCGATCAAATGCTCCGCCTCGCGCACATACACAAAGCCTCGTGAAATTACGTCCGGACGCGAAACCATCTTTTTCTCCTCTGACGATATCGTAGCTACAACTATGATCAATCCGTCCTCCGCGAGATGCTTTCTGTCACGCAGGACTATATTGCCGACGTCACCAACGCCCAGTCCGTCTACAAGCACCTGTCCTGACGGAACAGTTCCGCTTATCTTTGCCGAATCCTTATCCAGCTCAAGCACTGTGCCGTTTGAAAGCACAAACGAGTTTTCCGGCGGAATACCCACCTTTTCGGCAAGACGCTTATGCAGAACAAGATGACGATGCTCACCATGCACAGGGATAAAGAATTTAGGCTTTACAAGCGCAAGCATAAGCTTTAATTCCTCCTGACACGCGTGGCCTGAAACATGCACGTCCATGAGCGACTTATATATTACCTCAGCGCCGATCTTGAACAGCTCGTTTATGACGTTCGACACCGGCTTTTCATTGCCCGGTATAGGCGATGCGGAAATTATTATAAGGTCATCCTTTGTGACCTCCACTTTTCTGTGGTCGGAAAATGCCATTCGAGTAAGCGCGCTCATAGGCTCACCCTGCGAGCCTGTTGTAATTATAACTATTTCATTCGGTCTGTATTTCTTGATGTTGTCTATGTTTATCAGCACGCCCTCAGGCACATGCATATATCCAAGCAGTATCGAGATCTCAACTATATTTTCCATGCTTCTGCCCGAAACGGCGACCTTTCTGCCGTTCTTCGCAGCCGCGTCTATTATCTGCTGAACTCTATGCACATTCGACGCGAACGTAGCGATTATTATACGCTTTTCGCATCCATTAAAAATGTTGTCAAATTTATCTCCGACCGTTCTCTCGCTCATCGCGTAGCCGACTCTTTCCACATTGGTAGAATCAGACATAAGCGCGAGAACTCCCTCCTTGCCCAGCTCTCCGAACCGCGCAAGATCTATCATTTCGCCAACGATAGGAGTTGTGTCTATCTTCCAGTCACCCATATGAACAACAAGTCCTACAGGCGTTCTTATAGCGAGCGCGACAGAATCGGCTATAGAATGGTTTGTAGCAATAAACTCTACCGAGAAGCAGTTTCCCGCCTCAACCTTCTGCCCCGGTCTCACTCTCGCAAGCTTTACCTTGCTAAGTATATTATGCTCCTTGAGCTTATGCTCCACAAGCCCGAGAGTCAGTCTTGTTCCGTATACGGGAACATTTATCTCCTTTAAAAAATACGGCAGTCCGCCTATATGATCCTCATGCCCGTGGGTGAGAAAAATCCCCTTGATCTTCTGAGCGTTCTTAACGAGATATGTTATATCATTTATGACCATATCAACGCCCGGCATATCGTTATCAGGGAACGCCATACCGCAGTCCACAATAATGATTTCGTTGCTATACTCAAGAGCGGTCAAATTTTTTCCGATCTCATCAAGACCGCCGATCGGTATAACACGCAGCTTTTTAGTTTTTGCCATTATTTCCTCCGTTTCCTTATTATTACTATATAAAATAGCGTTTTCCGAACATAATTACAACTCATATATATTATACCACATATCACACTGTTTAGTCAATACTTTTTATATACGCTGCAAAATCAAAAAGATGTATTGCAATTTCTTTATTTTTCTGATAAAATAAACATATAAATATAAACTCATAAAGGTCGTATAATCAAATGAATATTAATAATTTCGAAAGCTACTTCAGCAATGCAATATTAGAGCGCGGGGAACAATACTTTATAAACAACAAGGTATCCGCGCTCAATGAGATCAAGCCTGATGTGTATTCAGCATATGTTTATGGTCAGGAAAAATATAATGCCAATATTACTATGGAGAACAAGGGGAATATATTATTCTGTTCATGCAGCTGCGCGTTTCCCGGATATTGCGAGCATATTGCGGCTGCACTCTACAAATTAAGAGACTCCGGCAAATACAACGTAAAGGTTACAAGCTCTTATACAGTCACTCGACTTGTAAGAGCATACATGATAAATGATCAGATAGAATCAGATTATGAGCTTAATAAGACAAGGCCGGTAGAGATCAGCGTTGAGCTTAACAACTCTTATTTTGAGCGGCTTGAATACTTTATTAAGGTAGGATTTAAAGATGAGCGAAAATATACGGTTCGCAATCAGAAAGAATTTTTTAATAATTTTGATAACAAGATCACGCGCTCATATGGTAAACAGCTTTCATTCCGCCATGATACACGCGTGATAGACGAAAGCTGCATGGAGCTGTTTAATACGCTTCGCTTTATATGCTCAGCATCTGATGAATTTTATAGAGCCAGCGGCAAATCATATCAGCTGCACGGAGCAGATATTGATATATTCTTTAAAGCTCTGATAGATAAGAAGGTTACTTTCGGGTTATATGAATGTCCCGTATTATCAGCGGATCCGAAAATACAGTTCCGGATCGAAAAAGCAAATAAAGGCTACATGCTTGAACAGCTATCAAAAAAAATCATTTGTTATGGCGGCGATCAGAGAATGTGCTTTTTTGATATTGATAAAAAGACCTTTTATCTTTCAAGCGAGCGTTTCACCGCTCTGACAAAACCTTTTTATTATACAGTTACGCGTGATGAAAAGCTTTACATCGCCGAGGACGATATACGTGATTTCTTTATCACTGTCATACGTCCGCTTATGCAGTTTACAGAGATAGACGGGATCGATCTGCTTGATGAATACGAGCCGCCGACGGCTGAGATACGGCTTTATCTCGATGTGAATGATGATGATATTGTGACCGGCAGGCTTGAATTTCATTACGATGATATAATATATAATGCGTTTGGTCCTCGCAATAATGACGCGTTCATTGATGTCCGCGCAGAGAATAAGGCGCGGTATATGGTACATCAGTATTTTGAAACAGACGGCGATCAGCTATATATAAGATCAGATAACGGCATATACAATTTTATATCGCACGGTATAAACGAACTGAACAGCTTTATGGATATCTATGCGAGCGATAAATTTAAGCGTATATCATCTATTACGCCCGTAACGCCTAAGATAGGCATAACGCCCCAAAGCGAGCTTCTAAATCTCACCGTTACAGCTGACGGATACACTGCAGCAGAGTTGATAGAGCTGCTTGGAGCATACAGGCGCGGCAAAAAATACCACCGTCTGAAAAAGGGACCGTTCGTTTTTATGAATGAAGGTCTCGCGGAGCTGGATAATTTAACGCGGTCTCTTAATATCACTGATAAAGAATTGCTTGGCGAAAACATATCAGTGCCAATGTATAGAATGCTTTATCTTGACAGTCTGCAAAGCGATCCTGACGGAATGCGAATAAAAAGGAGCCGCGCATTCAAAGATGAGATGCGGCGGTATAACGATACGCTTTCAGTAATCAGCAGCAGTGATGTGCCGAAAGAGCTTGAAAACGTCATGCGCGATTATCAGAAGGAAGGCTTTAGATGGATGAAGCTGCTTTGCGCGTACAAATTCGGCGGAATACTCGCCGATGATATGGGACTCGGCAAAACTATACAAGCTATCGCTCTAATGCTTGACGCGAAGAATGACGGAAAAGGAAAATCACTTATCGTTTGTCCATCGTCACTGCTTCTCAACTGGAGCAGCGAGATAAGAAAGTTCGCGCCGCAGCTTAAAGCTGTCGTCATAAGCGGAACGGCTCACTTTCGTAAGGAGCAGATATCATACACAGATGACTATGATGTAATAATAACATCATACCAGACGCTTATATGCGATATTCGCCATTACAGCAAAATGAGCTTCTATCTTCAGTTTATAGATGAGGCTCAGTATATAAAGAATCACAGCACGCAGATATCAAAGGCTGTAAAGGGAATAAACGCAGATGTCAAATTCGCGCTGACCGGAACACCTGTAGAAAACAACCTTGCGGAGCTTTGGAGTATATTTGACTTTATAATGCCGGGGTATCTTTTTAAGTATACAAGCTTTAAAAAGAACTATGAAAAGCCTATTGTCACCAATCACAGCGAAAGCAGCGTCGCGGCGCTGCAGAAGCTGACATCGCCGTTCATACTGCGAAGAATGAAAAAAGATGTTCTGACTGAGCTTCCGGAGAAAACGGAAACTGTTTTATGCGCCGATATGTCGCCTGAGCAAAGCGCTGTTTATTCCGCGAATGTGGCAGAGATGCTGCGATCCTTTACAAATAATGACACTGACAGCGGTCAGGACAAGATAAAAATTCTTTCAATGATAACAAAGCTAAGACAGCTTTGCTGTGATCCGTCACTTGTATATGAAAACTATGCGGGCGGCAGCGCAAAGCTTGATCTATGCATGGAGCTTGTGGAAAGCTGCATTAATTCAGGTCATAAGCTGCTGCTGTTTTCACAGTTCACCTCAATGCTGAGCATAATTTCTCAAAAATTTGACAAGGCCGGCATTAAATATTATATGCTGACCGGCAGCACAAAGCCTCAGGAGAGGATAAGACTTGTAAACAAATTCAACAACAATGATGTCAACGTATTTCTTATATCGCTTAAAGCCGGAGGAACCGGACTTAATCTCACCGGCGCTGATATCGTAATACATTACGATCCATGGTGGAATTCATCAGCAGAGAACCAGGCATCGGACAGAGTATACAGGATCGGACAGAAGCGAAATGTCCATATATATAAACTTATCACAAGCGGCACGATAGAAGAAAAGATCATAGATATTCAGAAGAAAAAGTCTGAGTTAGCTGATATCGCGCTCAAAGGCGAAGGCGATATCATGAAAATGTCTGTTTCGGATATAATAAAAATTCTTGAATAAAATATTATGACAGACGGGGACGATCCCCGTCTGTCAGTGCAATTATTACGACATAACCGCGTCACTCGCCGTATATTCTTCAAGTGAATTAGATTTTACCTGAATACACAGGTATTTGATTGAGGAATCGGCAGCCGCAAAAAGCTGTCTCTTCGCTTTCGGCGATACGCGAAGAAAGTCATTCGCTTCAAGATCGACTTTTTCACCGTCAATCTCCATGTGACCCTTACCTTCGAGAATTATATAAATTTCCTCGTTCTGCTTATGTGCGTGAACAAACGGCACACCCGCGCCTGCAGGCATGAAGTTGACGCTTACCTCAGCGCCGGTAAGTCCGAGCGTGTCGTGCAGTTCCACTCTGTCCGTACCATTTAAGTTTACCTTGCTGTAGTTTGTCA
>CALXSW010000188.1 GCA_944391255.1 uncultured Clostridia bacterium
GAAGTCTTATAAGATCAAGTATTTTTTCAGAACGTGCGGATGCGATCCTCTGGAATCGCTGTTTTTTTGATTCTTTCTTCATGATTTATCTCTCCCTGTATAAGTAAATTATAGTAAACGTATTATAACATCATATTCTGACAAAGTCAATAAAAAAATAAAAAAAGAAATATATTTCTAAAATATGTGCAATATTTTTGAAATATAAAGATAAAAAACTACATTTTGAATATATTCGAGAAATGTATGCAAAATAAAATAAAATGTAAATAAAATAGGTAAATATATTGACATTGTATTTTGTGGATGATATACTTAGGCTAACAAGTCGTTGAGGTGAGAAATATGGTAACAGTTGACTTTAATGAAAAAAGATGTAAAGCGTGCGGATTGTGCGCTGACGCTTGCCCGCTGGGCATTATATATGTAAATACAGACAGAGTGATGGTAAACGGTCTGGGCTGTGCTGAGTTAAAGGAAAATAAATGTATAGGCTGTAAATCGTGCGTCACGGTATGTCCTGATGCGGCTATATCGCTTAGAAGGACAGATGAAGATAAGTGAAAGCGGTTTTAGCCGATAAAGAAGGAGAATATATATATGAAAGAGTTGATGAAGGGAAACGAGGCGATAGCTGCCGGAGCGATCCATGCCGGAGTGAAATGCTTTTTCGGCTATCCTATAACGCCGCAGACGGAGCTTGCGGCGTATATGGCAAAGCATCTTCCTAAGAGCGGCGGAGTTTTTCTGCAGGCGGAGAGCGAGGTGAGCGCTATTAATATGGTATACGGAGCGTCAAGCGCGGGATTTAGGGCGATGACAAGTTCATCAAGCCCCGGAGTGAGTCTTAAGCAGGAGGGGATAAGTTTTCTCGCTGCCGCTGACCTTCCGTGCGTTATAGTAAATGTTATGCGCGGCGGTCCGGGACTTGGCGGAATACAGCCGTCGCAGGCAGATTATTTTCAGGCTGTAAAGGGCGGCGGACACGGCGATTACAGGCTTATCGTCCTCGCGCCGGGAAATGTGGCAGAAATGGCTGAAATGACGGTAAAAGCGTTTGACCTTGCGGACAAATGGAGAATACCTGTGATGATACTTACTGACGGCGTGCTTGGGCAGATGATGGAAACGGTGGATATGGACAGTCTGCCTGAAAGAAAATATTACGATAAGGAATGGGCAGTGACAGGCAGGAGCGGACGCGCCCATAAGAATATAGTAAAAACTCTGCATCTTGACGCTGAGGAGCTTGAAAAGATAGTGCTTGAACGTGAAGAAAAATATCGAAGAATAGAATGCGAAGAAGCGGACGCGGAGGAATACAGAGCTGATGACGCCGATATAATAGTAACAGCATATGGTATAACTTCAAGGATCGCAAAGGCCGCTGTAGACCGCGCGAGGGAAAGCGGAGTGAGAGTGGGCGTCGTAAGACCAAAGACATTGTATCCGTTCCCGTCGGAGTTTTACAACAAGGGGTATAAAAAAATACTCTGTGTAGAGATGAGCACCGGTCAGATGGTAGAAGATGTTAAGCTTGCTGTTAAATGCGGTGTGCCTGTGGAGTTTTACGGTAGAACAGGCGGAATGATACCGGGTGAAGATGAGATATATGAGCGGATCATGATGATGGCAAAGGAGGACGCGAAATGAATACTATATATGAAAAACCGCGCTCTCTGAGCGACGTGAACTTTCATTACTGCCCCGGCTGCGGACATGGCGTGGTTCATCGTCTTATATGCGAGGTTATAGATGAGCTGAATATAAATGATAAGACTATAGCGGTAGTGCCTGTGGGGTGCGCTGTTATGAGCTATGACTATTTTGAATGTGACGCTGTCGAGTCGGCACACGGCAGAGCTCCGGCTGTGGCGACAGGAATAAAGAGATGTATGCCGGACAAGGTCGTTTTTTCGTATCAGGGCGATGGAGATCTCGCGGCGATAGGAACGGCTGAAACTATCCATGCGGCGGCGCGCGGCGAGGCGATAACGGTCATATTTGTGAATAACACTATTTACGGTATGACGGGAGGTCAAATGGCGCCGACAAGTCTTCCCGGTCAGGTGACTCAGACGACACCGTGCGGCAGAGATCCTTATACTCAGGGTTATCCGCTTAAAATGTGCGAGATACTTTCTCAGGTGCAGGGCGTGTCATATATAGAGAGGTGCGCTATAGATACGGTTCCGCATATAAACGCGGCGAAAAAAGCTATAAAAAAGGCATTCTTAAATCAGATAGAAAATGGAGGCTATTCGTTTATAGAGCTGCTGTGCTCATGCCCTACAAACTGGAAAATGACACCAAAGCAGGCGAAGGAGCGGATAGGCAGTGAGATGTGTGAGTATTATCCGCTGGGAGTGTTTGTTGATAAGATCGGAGAATAAAAATGGAATATAAAATAATTATAGCTGGATTTGGCGGGCAGGGGGTATTGTTCGCCGGCAAGGTGCTTGCAAGAGCTGCGGTGCTTTGCGGATATGAGGTGACATGGCTGCCGTCATATGGGCCGGAGATGCGCGGAGGAACGGCAAACTGCCAGCTTGTTATCTCGGATAAGCTTATAGGCTCACCGGTGATAAAGGAGGCGGACGCGCTTATAGCGATGAACCTTCCGTCACTTACAAGGTTTAAAGGCTCAGTATGCGAGCTTATAATAACTGATGAACGATTTGTGCCCGGAACGGGCGCGCGCGCGGAAACGGTAGGGATAAGCACCGAGATGTGCAACGGCGGCGCATGTTTCGACGGACTGACAAATATGATAATGGTAGGCGCGCTTATAAGGCGCTGCGATATATTTGAGCTTGAGAATGTGAAAAAAGCGATAGAAATGATTACAAAGCCGGGAGTCGCTGAGGTTGATATAGGCGCTGTCGAATATGGATATAAAAAAGCGGATATGAAACAGAAGATAGTGTCATAAAGATGGAAAAAGGGAACGGTACTTGTTTATAAAAAAGACCGTTCCCTTTTATAACATAGAAAACTTTCTAAGTCTGTCACCTAAAGGAATTATTTTTTTCAAATTTCAATCAAGCTATTTACAATACAATTAATTTATGGTACAATTATATTTAGCAAATAAATACTGCGTGGCGGTAAATAAAAAGGAAGAGAGGTACTAAAATATGGGCAAAACAAGCGGAGGCTTTACTCTGCCGGGTGAAAGCGGATACGAGGAGCTTACTCTGGAAATGGCAAAAAAATGGGGGGCAGACGTTATCCGTGACAGTGACGGAACAGAGCTGTCACCGGAGATCGTAAATGCCGGATACGGTATTTATTCAACGATCTGTATTATAAGAAATCACAATGAATGGGCTAAGAAAAATCTTGATAAATTACAGCAGACATTCCTTATGACAGATCCTGTTGTAGCGGAGGACACAACAGTTTCTATAGATATTATGAAGGATTTCTTTGCTGAGCAGTTCAAAATAAATGACAGCGACGAATCAAAGGCGTACTGGCAGGTATTCGACAGAACTACAAACGAGGAGATAAAGAGCTGGAAATATGATAACGGCGTTGTAACAGTTGAAAACGCTGTTCCTTATCACAAGTACACAGTAAACTTCCTTGCATGGAGAATATGGGAAGAGATCTCGATGTACAATCATACAACAAATAACTGGGACAAGGAACATCTTATGCAGATAGATCCGCGTTATCCTGAAACACAGCAGTATATGATGGACTGGATGAAGGATTGGTGTGAAACTCATCCGGCTACAACAGTTGTAAGATTTACATCTATGTTCTATAATTTCGTATGGATCTGGGGTTCAAACGAAAGATGCAGAGAAAGATATTCAGACTGGGCGTCATATGATTTCACAGTTTCACCTCTCGCATTGAAGCAGTTTGAGGAAAAGTACGGCTATGCATTGACATCAGAGGATTTCATAAATAAGGGTGATCTTCACGCTACTCATATGGTATGCGATCAGAAGAAGCTCGACTGGATGGATTTTGTAAACGAGTTTGTAGTTGAATTCGGAAAGAAGCTCGTTGACCTTGTTCACGAATACGGCAAGAAGGCGTATGTATTCTATGATGATTCATGGGTAGGCGTTGAGCCATGGGGCAAGAGATTCAAGGACTTCGGATTTGACGGACTTATAAAGTGCGTATTCAACGGCTTTGAGGCAAGACTCTGCGCAGGCTGCGAGGCTGTAGACACACATGAGATCAGACTTCACCCATATCTGTTCCCTGTAGGTCTTGGCGGCGCTCCTACATTTATGGAAGGCGGAAACCCGACTCTTGAGGCAAAGGGTTATTGGAAGAACGTAAGACGCGCGCTCTTGAGAGATAAGATAGACAGAATAGGTCTTGGCGGCTATTTGTCACTCACACTGCCATTCCCTGATTTTAACGATTACATAGAGAAGATAGCTGACGAATTCAGACTTATAAAGGAATTCCACAACGCGGGCAAGCCGTATGTGCTTAAGCCGAGAGTTGCTGTTCTCACATTCTGGGGCAAGCTCCGTTCATGGACATGCTCAGGTCACTATCATGAGCATCCTGAGGTAGACCTCATAAACGTTATTGAGGCGCTTTCAGGTCTTCCGCTCGATGTTGAGTTTGTATGCTTTGACGATATAAAGGAAAAAGGCCTTGACGATTTCGGTCATAGAGTGACAGTCCACTGCCCGGGCAACCCGTATGTGCGTATGCCGAATGTTGATGGAGTCCCATTCTGGGGCCCGGTCCGTTCATGGGCTTGCTCAGGCGCCTAGCATGACCAT
>CALXSW010000189.1 GCA_944391255.1 uncultured Clostridia bacterium
CATCCTACAGAAGTCGTATCAGCTAAGCTCGCTTCTATCTTCACTTTCTCAGATCACGTTCTTCTCCATGTTTCACGCCCTGTAAGATGGGATAGTGACCATGTAGTTGCGTTTGACGATGAAACAAAGTCGATCATGGAAGAGCTCGTAAGACTTGGAAAGCTCGAAAATACATATATCGCAACAGACTTCTTCGACGCTTCAATAAACAGAATCGCAGCTTGGGTGATCGGTATGAGAAACACAAGAAAAGCTCTCCTGTACGCTTTGCTCCAGCCAAACGATATGATGAAGAAGCTTGAAGCTGAAGGCGATGTATCAGGCAGACTTGCAGTTTCACAGGAATTCAAGGCTGCTCCGTTCTCAATCGTATGGGATCACTACTGCGCTAAGTCAAACAAGGGCGTTCGTCTTTCATGGCTTGACGAGGTACGCAAATACGAAAAGGACGTACTCTCAAAGAGATAATAATCGCATAATAATTTTATACTGAAATAACGAGGTGTAAAAGCCTCGTTATTTTTTAGCGGCAGTATACTAAATGATTTTTATTAAAATCTGAATCATCTGCCGCAATACATTTTTCAAGGAGGATCAAGATGAAAAAAATTGCCTTTTACACTCTTGGCTGTAAGGTAAACCAATATGAAACGGAAGCTGTTTCGGAGCTTTTCGAAAATAACGGCTATGAAATAGTGCCGTTCTCTGATCCGGCTGATTACTATGTCATAAACACATGCTCTGTCACATCTATGAGCGACAGAAAGTCACGCCAGATAATAAGAAGAGCAAAGAAAACGAATCAAGATTCTGTTATCGCCGTTATGGGCTGCTATTCTCAGACAGCGCCTGACGAGGTTCTTGATATAGACGGTGTAAACCTCGTTCTCGGCACTAAGGATAAGGGATCAGTAGTTAATCTTATAAGCACTCTTACAAAAGACGACAAATTAAACGCCGTAACAAGCGTAAAAGACAATCACACATTTGAAGATCTGCGCGTAAAAAAATGCCTTGACCACACAAGAGCATTTATAAAGATACAGGACGGCTGTTCGCAGTTCTGCTCATACTGCATAATCCCATATGCGCGAGGTCCCGTAAGGAGCCGCAGTGAAAGCGATATTATAGACGAGGTAAAAACTCTCGCCGACTCCGGTTTCAGAGAGGTCGTGCTAACTGGTATCCACGCGGCATCATACGGCTCCGATCTTGGCAACACCTCACTCGAACAGCTTTTAAATAAGCTTGACAACATTGACGGAATAAAGCGTATACGCCTTTCATCAATAGAACCTATGACTTTAAACGCCGAATTTGTCGAGAAGATAAAGAACTGTAAAAAACTTTGTCCTCATTTTCACATTTCATTACAGTCAGGCTGCGACGCTACGCTAAAGCGCATGAACCGCCATTATACGACAGCTCAATTTGCCGAGGTCACAGACGGTCTGAGAAAAGCATTCCCCGACTGCGCTATAACCACCGACATAATGACAGGATTTGCAGGCGAAACAGAAGAAGAATTCAACGAAACATTAAAATTCATAAGCGATATAAAATTTTCGGAGGCTCATGTTTTCCAATATTCGCAAAGACGCGGCACTCCGGCAGCAGCGCGGCCTAATCAGATAAGTCCTGAAATAAAGGAAGCGCGTTCAAAGGCGGTTATTGAAATAACAGATAAAACACAGCGTGAATTTTTAGAAAGTCATATAGGCAGGACTATGGAAGTTCTTTTTGAAACAAAAGCCGGAGACGGTCTATACGAGGGAAAAACAGCCAACTATATGACTGTTCATGCCATATGTGACCATGATATATGCGGAGAATTCCATAATGTTCTCCTTGAAAATGTAAAAAATAAAATTATTTATGGAAAAACAGTTGACTAATTATCATTTTTGGAATACAATATTCTAATGGGGGTTATTAGATATTACAAAGACATACTATCCTCATTAAGTTGTATGTCTTTAATCTCCTAATCTACTTATAATAACGGAGTTCAGAAATGGAAAATAAATTTAAAAATATCAGGCAGATGATCTCAAACACACCATTGCTTGAGATCACTTTCAAGTATAAAGGTATCGAAAAAAAGATCTATGCTAAAGCGGAATATTATAATCTCAGCGGCTCGATAAAGGACAGAGTCGCATATTATATCCTGAATGAGGCCTATAAAAAAGGCACGATAAAACAGGGCGACACGATAGTAGAAGCCACAAGCGGCAACACCGGTATAGCATTCTCCGCGATGGCGGCATACCTTGGCCATCCTATGATAGTATTCATGCCAGACTGGATGAGCGAGGAAAGAATAAAAATAATGGAAAGCTACGGCGCAAAAGTCATACTCGTATCACGCGAAGAAGGCGGATTTCTCGGATCAGTCGCCAAATCAGAGGAACTGTCAAAGGAAGACGGTTTCTTTCTCCCGGGGCAGTTTTCAAACTATGATAATGTAATGGCGCATATAACAGACACAGGCGCGGAGGTTTTAAAACAGCTCCAGAAGATAGAAAAAACACCTGACTGCGTCGTTGCCGGAGTTGGAACGGGTGGAACTATAATGGGACTTGCAAAGGCTTTTAAGGACGTTAATCCTTCATGTCTTGCTATGCCGCTTGAACCGCTTAACTCCCCTACCCTCTCTACGGGTTGCAAAACGGGCTTCCATAGAATAGCGGGCATAAGCGACGAGTTCATACCATCTATATGCAAGCTCGACGAGCTTGACGATATCGTTTCAGTTGATGATATAGACTCTATCATAATGGCGCAGAAACTCGCCCGCGAGCTTGGGATAGGCGTAGGCATATCATCAGGCGCTAACTTTATAGGCTCTGTCATGGCTCTTGAAAAACTCGGAGCTGACGCATGCTGTGTTACTGTTTTTGCTGATGACAACAAAAAGTATCTCTCGACCGACTATTCAAAGCGCTTTGAGCAGAGAGAGGAATATATATCATCACATATAGAGCTGATCGGAGCAAAAGCTATAAGATAAGTATTGTTTCAGCATCTTTTCATTCATGGAATATCTGTTTCTATATATAATATCTTTTCTATTAGAATATCTATTTCTATGAATAAAAACCGATGTTGATATATGAATTGCTCTATCGTATAAACGGCGCGCCCATGCAGTGGCGCGTCTGTTTTTTTACTTTTTATCCCATTATTTTTTAAAATAAGAAATGAGTATTTAAGAGAATATAAAAGAAAATAAGCGAATTTAAAAGATTTTAATTTATTTTATAAAAAAAATCTTAAAAAGTATTGACAAAAGCGAATAAAATTAGTATAATAACACTCGCAGGTTTAATTAAGACCGTTCAGATTTTGAAATATTATGGAGGAATTATAACATGAAGCCAAATTCAAGTTATTTGCAGAAGCCGGCAGATGTTGAAAGAAAATGGTACATCATCGATGCCGCTAACAAGCCGCTTGGTCGTGTTGCTGCTACTGTTGCAAGCATCTTAAGAGGTAAGCACCTCCCAACATTCACACCGAATGTTGACTGCGGCGACTATGTAATCGTAATAAATGCTGCTAATGCAGTTCTTACAGGTAATAAGCTCAACCAGAAGGTTCGTTATTATCACACAGGCTGGGTAGGCGGAATCAAGGAGATCCACTACAACAAGCTCATGCAGGAAAATCCTGAAAAAGCTATGTGGTATGCAGTAAACGGTATGCTTCCTAACAACAGCATCGGAAGAAAAGCTATCACAAGATTGAAGGTTTACGGTAACGATGTTCACGGTCACGAGGCTCAGAAGCCGGTTATGTGGACAGGCGAAATCAAATAAGGAGGATTTTAACAATGGCAAACGTACAGTACTATGGTACAGGTAGAAGAAAATCATCCGTTGCAAGAGTTCGCTTGGTAGCCGGCAACGGTAACATCACAATCAACGGCAGAACGATAGATGAATATTTCGGTCTTGAAACATTGAAGCTCATCGTTCGTCAGCCATTGGTTCTTACAAAGACAACTGATAAGTTTGACGTGATCGTAAAGGTAGAAGGCGGCGGCTTCACAGGCCAGGCAGGCGCTATCCGTCACGGTATCTCAAGAGCACTTCTTGAAGTTGATACAGAAGCATACAGAGCTGATCTTAAGGCTGCTGGTTTCTTGACAAGAGACTCAAGAATGAAGGAAAGAAAGAAGTACGGTCTAAAGGCAGCTCGTCGTGCACCGCAGTTCTCAAAGAGATAATTATATTTTCGAAATATCCCACAACCATACTGGTTGTGGGATTTGTTTTAATTTAGTCAATGTATTTCATCTCTTAAGCTTATATTATACAAATTCGGCCA
>CALXSW010000190.1 GCA_944391255.1 uncultured Clostridia bacterium
CCATTTTTGTTTTTGCGCTCTATAAGTCCCTTGTCCTCCATGCGCGACAATATGCCTGTCATTGTCGCCACATCGATACAGCATCCGGCAGCTATATCCTTCTGTATGCTTCCGTTATGCAGCAAAAGATAGTCGAGGACCTTAGGCTGTCCTGTGGTGAGCGACACTTTCGCCGACTCCTCCATTATCCTTCTGCTAAAATGCGCCTGAACAGCCATAAGCATATAATGAAAGCTTTTATCCATGATCTTCCTCGTTATCCCTCCATTTTATTAGCATAGAAATAATTTGTATACTAATTATAATTTATTTTTATTAAAATTTCAATAGTAAAATAGTATAAATTTAAACGGTCCAAAACAGCTCATGCTATACATGATTATTATATCAACTATAAAAAACACATCAACTTATAAGTCTGAATATGTTAAATCAATGTAATTTTATCATATTGAACAATTGATTTCTCATATCGGCTGTGGTATAATATATACTCGTTGAATAAAACTATAAGATAACAGATCAGGTGAAAAAAATGAATAAAGTAATATGTTTTATTAAGAATGAAGTCGTTCTTGTGATCGCGTGCATACTCGCTGTGATTTCGTCATTTATCGTGACTCCCGATCATGAATACATACAATACATCGATTTTCGAACACTTGGAATATTGTTCTGTCTTATGGCGGTAATGGCAGGACTGCAAAAGACAGGCGTTTTCACTTATCTCGCGGAACGGCTCACAGCCAATGTCAGAAGCGCGCGCGGTCTGATGTTTATACTTATCATGCTGTGTTTCTTTTTCAGTATGCTTATAACGAATGACGTCGCGCTTATCACATTCGTTCCGTTTACAATAACGGTTCTCAGGCTCATAAAAAATGAAAAGCTTATGATCCCTGTAGTTGCGCTTCAAACAGTGGCCGCAAACCTCGGAAGTATGCTCACTCCTATCGGAAATCCGCAGAATTTATATCTCTACGGCAGATCCGGTATGCATCTTGGTGAGTTTATATTGCTTATGCTGCCATATACAGCATTATCGTTTGTTCTTCTTACAATTTCAATACTGTTTTGCAAAAAGAAAACAGGCGTGACAGTAAAGCTTGAATGCAACACGAGCATAAAAAAAGACAAACGACTTATAATATATCCGCTGCTTTTCGTATTAGCGCTTTTAAGCGTTGCGAGGATCCTCGACTATAGAATAACGCTCATAATAACAGCCGTCGTCATTGCGGCAGCCGACAGAAAGACGCTTGGAAAAATAGATTATTCGCTGCTCGTGACTTTTATAGCATTTTTCGTGTTCATAGGCAATATGGGAAGGATAGACGTTTTCAGAGAGCTTCTGCGTGGAATAATAGGCGGCAGAGAGTGCGTTACATCAGTTGTGACGAGCCAAGTTGTGAGCAACGTTCCGGCGGCTCTGCTGTTGTCGGGTTTTACCGATAATATACGAGAGCTTATAATCGGCACAAACATCGGCGGACTCGGAACACTCATCGCGTCTATGGCAAGCCTTATCTCATTTAAATATATTTCGGGCAGCTCAAGCGCGTCATCATCGAAATATATAGCGCTTTTTACAGCGGTGAACATAATTTTTCTCGCGCTGCTATTATGTTTATATTTTATAATACGATAAATAACACAAAAAACGCGCCCAATACAGGCGCGTTTTTTTCTTTATTGATCACATTCACAGTGACGCGTTAGCAGCTAACTTATATATTTCAGTTACATCATGAGCATCCAGCTGCATAAAGCCACCCGTTTTACCGTCCCCTATTTCGAACTTGCTGACAAGCGTTGGTATATCCTCTTCCCTCGCGCCGAGTTCTGCGAAGTTTATCGGCATGCCGATACTGCGCAAAAACTTGCGGAAACGATGTATTCCCTCAAGCGCTGTCGCTTCCGGATCCTCAAAATTCATTTGACAGCCAAATACGCGCGTTGCCATCTGGCAGAAACGCAATACATTGTGCCTATACACATACTCCATCCATGCCGGCATTATGACAGCAAGACCGGCGCCGTGCGCTACATCGTACAATCCCGAAAGCTCATGTTCGATTTCATGGCTGTTCCAGTCCTGTTCGCGTCCTACTCCACAGAGATTTTTATGCGCCACCGTTCCTGCCCACATGATATTTGCGCGCGCGTCATAATTGTTAGGATCAGCAATAACACGCGGCGTTTCCTTTACCATTGTGAGGAGCACTGCCTCGCATAAACGGTCGGTTATCTCAACCTCGGTCGTGTTTGTGAAATACCTCTCAAAAACGTGAGCCATTATATCTGTAGCTCCGCAGGCTGTCTGGTATGATGGCAGAGTCTCTGTAAGCGATGGATCCATTATTGAAAATCTTGGTCTCAGCAGATCGGAGCCTGCGGCGCGTTTTAGCATACCGTCCTCTTTTGTAATTACCGAATCACCCGATCCCTCGCTTCCTGCCGCTGCAATAGTCAGCACCGTCGCCACCGGAAGAGCCTTTTCAATTGGTTTTCCGCAGTACATATCCCAGAAATTGCCGTCATATGGAACGCCTATCGCTATAGCCTTTGATGAGTCGATCACTGAACCGCCTCCTACAGCCAAGATGAAATCTACTTTTTCCGCTCTGCACATATCTATTCCCCTGTATACAAGAGTGTCACGCGGATTCGGCTTTACTCCGCCAAGCTCGCAGAACTGAACTCCCGCATCATCGAGAGATTTTTTTACAGTGTCTATCAGACCTGATCTTACAGCTGAGCCGCCGCCGTAGTGTATAAGCACCTTGCTTCCGCCGTACTTCTTCACAAAATATCCCGCTTCAGCCGCGCGGCCTTTACCGAACACAAATTCAGTCGGACTGTAGTAATTAAAATTATTCATAATAGTATTCCTCTTGTATTAAAATTTTATCGGATCGTTATTGAGATCCTGACATTTATTTTTATCTTCGCACATATACGCAAGCACAAACACGGTAGGCGAATTCCAGTATATCGTTATCTCATTCAGAGAATAACCCGCGACATCATCTATATAGCACTTCATAGGCGGCGTGCCATCAGGTATCGCATTTCTTGCGAACGGGTCGGAACGATATCTGTTAGGACCGCCAGCTACCATTCCCGGAATACATTCCTCTATTCCGTCTGCGAAAGCCGGACGAAGATGAGGATTTCTGCATCTGTACTCCCCTATGCCCGTAACATAGCTTATACCGAGCGCATTTGCTCCGAGCAGATAATGAAGATGAGCGGCCGCATACTCACGGCATGAGCTGTCTTTAAATAAAATATCGTTTACAGCAAAGAACATGGCTTTAGTCATAATACCCATATTGCTGCCCCAGCAGTAATCATCATCATTCATCGCGACACTGTAGCCGCTTTGATCAGCTGTCTTTTTCAACTCTTCGCAATATCTCAAAAATTCATTTTTCAGCCTGTTCTCAACTTGAATATTCTTATCTCTGGCACAAAGCAGATATGCAAAAGCGCCAAGTCCGCCCACCTCGCTGTAACCGAACGCTGTAAGCGGAAAATCCTCATTCAATGCTGCGAGCATTTTATCGTGATATTTAATGTCACCAGTTAACGCGTACATCTCCGAATATGCCCAGAAACGATTAGAGTGATCGTCACTCTCGCCGTATTCACCCGTGTTGCAGCTCTCCGGATTTGTAAAACCGATAAACTGCTGATGCTTGTCAAGCCATTCTATAGAGCTTTCAGCAGCTTTCAACAGGCTGTCGGAAAATGTTTTATCATACCTCTTATAAATCCCCGACGCGAGCGCGCATACAGCCGCAAAATCAGCTGTCGCCATTGAAGAAACCGGAAATACAAACATCTGCGCGTTATCGTCCTCCGGCATGACAAACGGAGCGTGCATTTCCGTCGTAGCCTTATGATAAACTCCGCCCTCGCTGTTCTGCATTTTCATCAGCCACTCCAGCTCACAGCGCGCCTCTGACAAAATATCGGGGATTCCTGTTTCAGGTATATTAAGATGCTGTTTTTTAAATACATCCGGAAACAGCCTGAACGCGTATAGCAGATGCGCTGCCGCGCATGCTCCGGCTGTAACATATCTTCCATAATCACCGGCGTCATGCCATCCGCCTGATACATCTATCGCTATTTCTCTGTTCTCCCACAGTCTTGCCGGCGCTGTATGACATTTGCCGTGATCCCATACACCGGCGTAACGATCATCAAGTCCGCAGCCACAGCGAAGATAATAATACGCCTTTGACGTTTTATTTAAAACATCGTCATAAACATCATCGCCTATGCGAAAAA
>CALXSW010000191.1 GCA_944391255.1 uncultured Clostridia bacterium
ATCTCAATTTTGATATAATTTGTATATAGTACAAATATTAAAGAAAAAAATGGAGGAGAGAGCGGGATTCGAACCCGCGGACGGCGGAACCGTCACCGGTTTTCAAGACCGGCTCTTTCAACCACTCAGACATCTCTCCATATGAATTTTTATTTTTGCTCTGTCTTATCGACAACATAGACTATTATACCACAAATTTTTTATTTGTCAATACTTTTTTGAATTTTTTTCAAAAAAATTTGGGGCAGTATCTCCTGCCCCATTATTATTTTATTATCATATTATTCTGTCGCTGCAATAACGTATGTATCTGTCGGTATTTTTTCCGTCGTTTCCGGTTGTGCCGGAGCATCTTTCACCGCGGTTTCTTTCTCCTCCGCATCTACGCTTTTGCCGCTCACAAGCGCTTCAAGCAGATCAAGTTTCTTCTGTCTTGTCTTTTCACGCATAACAGACAGCTCCTTATCATCTGATACCGTTTCAGCCTTTGTTTCCTCATTCAATATATTAAGCTGCTTTTCTACTATATCAAGCGTTCTGTTCCTGTTCTGCATACCAGCAAGAGCATCTATCATCTGCATCGCTACTTTATCGTTATTTGCAATACGATCAATTTGACTCTGTAATTTTGAAAACTGATTGTCTATTACGTCATATATATTATTAGGCATTTCCTTATCCTCCATGTCATGAGCGCATAGACAAACAGAATTATCGTCTATCCAATGCGCCCTCCCTTTTTTTACAAGTCCTGAGGCACGCTTTGGATACGTGCTTCCTATTCTGTTTCCGTTTTCATCAATCACAGTAATGTTTTTTGCCATGGGTGTCCTCCCCTCTGTAATCGTGTTCTGTTTTTTGTTATGGGTGCCGTCCCCCGCGCGTTTTTATCCGCAACTATATTTTACCATATATAACGATCTATTGCAATACTTTTCGGGTATTTTTTTTCTTCTTTTGAATAGTATGTATTATGATCATTTCCGATCCTCTATTCTGAAATCAGAAGGTGAATGACTATGCGAATAACAAATAAATTGTTTTTCCTCCTTTTAATGCTCCTGGCTCTGACGGTATGTTTCTATATATATTCATTATATATGAGCGTACCGTCATTCAGCCGGGGAAATATTCCGGTTATCGTCGTAGACTGCGGACATGGCTCGCCGGACGGCGGCGCTGTCGGAATAAACGGAACACTTGAAAAGGATATAAATCTGTCAATAGGACTAAAGCTTCAGGAGGTGCTCGAAAACAGAGGCGCAAAGGTCATAATGACGCGCACAGACGACAATGCGATCTATGACTCCGACGCCGACACGATCCATGAGATGAAGGTTTCCGATATGCACAACAGACTCAAAATCATAAACGAGAGCAATGCTGATCTGTTCATATCTATCCATATGAACGCCTTTACAAATCCGAAATCAAAAGGTCTGCACGTTTTCTACAGCGCAAATCACCCTGAGGCTGAAGCTATAGCCTCAAAGATACAGACAAATATTTCAGCCATAACGGGCGCTGAAACCCATGAGGTTAAAACCGCGTCTGAAAAGCTGTTTCTGATGAAAGATCCAAAACCACCGTCAGTTCTTGTTGAATGCGGTTTTATTTCAAACCCTGAGGAAGAGAAAAAACTTGTCACTGATGAGTATCAGTCAAAGATAGCTTTTGCCATTGCGCAGTCTATAATAGATTAAACTATAGCCCAAATACTATATTTTGTGTTTTTTTACCATTTTTTCTCATAAAAATCCAATAATAACGCTAAAACATCTTGACTTCTGCCCCTCAATGGGTGTATAATATACTTTAACAGACGTCAAGAGCGTCTGTTAAATATAATAAGTTAAAACAAAATGGAGGTTTTTAACAATGAGTAGAGTTTACAATTTCTCAGCAGGCCAATCAATGCTGCCTGAAGAGGTATTGAAAAGAGCACAGGAGGAAATGCTTGAATACGGTGACAGCGGTATGTCAGTTATGGAAATGAGCAACCGCTCAAAAGCATTCGACACAATTATTAAAGACGCGGAAGCGCTTGTAAGAGAGCTTATGAATGTTCCTGACAACTACAAAGTAATGTTTTTGCAGGGCGGCGGTTCAACACAGTTTGCTATGGTTCCTATGAACCTCGGCACAAAGAAAAAGGCTGCTGATTACCTTATAACAGGTCAGTGGGCTAAGAAGGCCGCGCAGGAAGCTGAAAAGTATGTTAAGGTAAACAGAGTGGCATCTTCAGCTGACAAGACATTCTCATATATCCCGAAGCCGGACGCTTCAGCTTATTCATCAAAAGATGATGTAGACTATTGCTACATCTGCTATAACAACACTATTTACGGCACAAGATTTACAGAACTTCCTAAGACAGAGGCTACTTTGGTCGCTGATATCTCATCATGCGCTATGTCTGAAGTTATAGACGTTTCAAAGTTTGGTCTTTTATATGCCGGCGCGCAGAAGAATCTCGGTCCTGCGGGTGTTGTTCTCGTTATCGCAAGAGAGGATCTGTTGGGTGAGCCTATGGAGGGTACTCCTACAATGCTTACTTATAAGACTCATGCCGACAATGATTCATTATATAATACACCGCCTACATATGCTATTTATATCTTCAAGCTCGTTCTTGAATGGATAAAGTCAAAGGGCGGTATCGCTGAGCTTCAGAAGATTAATGAAGCAAAGGCTAAGATACTTTATGACTATCTTGATTCGTCAAAGCTGTTCAAGGGTACTGTTGTAAAAGAGGACAGATCGCTTATGAATGTTCCTTTCGTTACAGGCGATGAAGAGCTTGACGCTAAATTCGTAAAAGAAGCTACAACTGCCGGTCTTGTTAACCTCAAAGGTCACAGAACTGTAGGCGGTATGAGAGCTTCTATATACAACGCTATGCCTGTTGAAGGTGTTCAGGCGCTTGTTGATTTCATGAAGAAATTCGAAGCTGAAAACTTATAATATAAAATTCTATGATTTAAATTTCGGTAAAGGAGAAAATAAAAATGTATAATATACTTACATTAAATAAAATAGCCGCTTGCGGACTTGATCGTCTTGGCGATAACTATTCTATAACAGACGACATGAACGCTGATGTTGACGGTATAATATTGAGAAGCTTTAAAATGCACGATATGGAGCTGCCCGCTTCATTAAAGGCAGTTGCGCGCGCAGGCGCTGGAGTTAACAATATCCCTATAGATAAATGTTCAGAAAAGGGTATTGTCGTTTTCAACACTCCTGGCGCTAACGCTAACGGTGTTAAGGAAATAGTGATCGCCGGAATGCTTCTCGCTTCACGTGATATAATCGGCGGAAATGTATGGGCAAATTCGTTGACAGGTGACGATGTGAGCAAGCAGGTAGAAAAAGGCAAGTCCAATTTCGCCGGCTGCGAAATAAAAGGCAAGACTCTCGGTGTTATAGGTCTTGGCGCTATCGGTATTCTTGTTGCTAATGCCGCTATCCATCTCGGTATGGACGTTATCGGCTACGATCCATTCCTTAGCGTTAACAATGCTCTTAAGCTTGACAGACACGTTAAGTGCGTAAACGATATAAAAGAAGTATTCTCAGCGGCAAATTATCTTACTATTCATGTGCCTCTACTCGATTCAACAAGAAATACGGTAAATGCCGAAACTATCGAGCTTTTGCCTGACGGCGCGGTAATTCTTAACTTTGCGCGCGGCGGTCTTGTAGACAATGACGCTGTAAAGGCTGCTCTCGCATCAGGAAAGGTCAAGAAGTATGTTGTAGACTTCCCTGACAATGAAACTATAAATTATCCTGGTATTATCGCTATTCCGCATCTGGGCGCTTCAACTGAGGAATCAGAAGATAACTGCGCTATGATGGCAGCTGACGAGATCAAGGAATATCTTGAAACAGGTGACATCGTGAACTCTGTCAACTTCCCTAACTGCGCGCTTCCTATGACAAGCGTGGGCAGAGTTACTGTTATCCATAAGAATGCGCCAAGCCTTATAGCTAAGTTTACAGATATTCTTTCAACTGTAAACATCGCTGATATGATAAACAAATCAAAGGGCAACTATGCTTATACTATCATAAACACAGACGGTGAGATAACAAAGGAAATGGCAGACGCGCTTAAAGCTGTTGACGGAGTTATCGGTGTAAGAGTTATAAAATAAATAATATAAAAAACATAGATTACTATATGGCTGCCGAGCATCGTTCCGGCAGTCATATATTTTTTTCTTGCAAATACCGTCATACTATGCTATACTTGTTTCATAGGATAAAGTATATAATACACGAAAGGGTGAAAATAATATTATGAAACTAAAGTTTTTATCAGCTATCTGCGCCGCGGCGCTCTTATGTTCACAGTTTACTGCATGCGCTATTGCTGCTGACGACTATTCATGGGCAAGCAATGAAATAGCATACTGCCAGAAAAACGGCATCATGACAGGTGATCAATACGGAAATCTGAACCCGGGCGGCACGCTTACGCGCGGTGAAATGGCAAAAATGCTCTGTGAAAGTTTTGAACTGACAGGAGATGGCAGCTTTACAGACACATCCGGGAAATGGTATGAATGGTATGCGGCGACACTCAAAAGCTATATGAAAGAGCCTACAAACACGTTTAACGGTGACGAGCCTGTAACGCGCGAGGAATTTGCATCAACGCTTATGCGCGCAATGGGACTTACAGAAGGCTACATACGAAACCCCGGCATCATAGCCGCTAACTTCAAGGATTCCGACGAGGTATCTTCAAAATACAGAACGCTTCTTTCAATAGCTGTAGAAAGAGCTTATATAAAAGGCTCTGACGGCTATCTCAGACCGCAGGACACTTTAAAACGCGCTGAGGTCTGCACACTGCTTTGCAGAGCTAATAAAACTAAAAACGGTAATCTAACTCTCACATGGGAGGATCT
>CALXSW010000192.1 GCA_944391255.1 uncultured Clostridia bacterium
ACACATTGATTAAAGTTATACGTATTGCCGACGGCAATATAGAGATAACTTGGAACATTTAAGGCGTATTTATATAACGCCGTTTTTTAAGATATTTTTACTTGTATCATTCTGTTTCGGTGAAGCGAAATTAGTAGTTTAAGGAGATGAAATTGAAATATTTGGTTTTAATAAGAATCAGAGTCATATTATTTCAGTTCTAAAATTGTCATAAATAATGGAGAGATGGGATACAACACATTTTATGTAATATAGATTATGATACATCAGTCCGTGAAAACAATAATAAGATTTAATGCTTGAAAAAATATTGTATTTATGATATACTTTAATTAAAGTAATAAATGGGCGAGGTGATTCATATGGTAAATCAACAAGAATTGATAGCATGGTATGTAATAAAATTTCTGGACACGTTCCGTAAAATGACTCAAATATCAAATGATAGATTTATTGAATTACTAAATAAATATAAATTGGCAACAAGTATTGAAGAGGATTTTGATAACATTCAGTCAATGATGCCGGAAGAGTACAGTGAGGGGCTTATTAAAGCTTTGAAAATGGCAGGAGAAGATATTTAATGGAAATAAATAAGGTCAAACATGTTTATCATGGCAGTCTTGATAAATTTAATGAGATAGACTTATCAAAAGCAAGCAAGTACGGAGATTTTGGCGGTGGCTTTTATTTATCTGACACGCAAGAACATGCAATAAGCGCAGCCGTTCGAAAAGTACCAAAGCTTATTCGAAAACAAATATCTTTGAAAATATATCTATATGAATACGCGCTCCCTGTCAATTGGAAAGAGGGTATAGTTAAAAAGGTATTTCACGAACCTGACGCAGAATGGTTTCAGTATGTAGCTTATAATAGGAATACTGACAGATCCAAAACAATTATAGACTATAATTATGATGTCGTTTACGGACCTACAGCTGATGCCGCTGCTGCAAGAGTGATTGATGATTATAATGTAGGCAATTACGGAGAGACGGGATCAGATGCAGCAATAGCTAAAGCTATAGAGGCTTTAAAGCCGTGGATATTTCCAAGGCAGGTTTGTATAAAAACAGAAAAAGCAAAACAATATGCATTAAAGATCAGTGAAAAGGAGGTAAAAGATGTATGAGTGAATTATCTGAAAAACAGAAAGAATCTATGATGAATGACAGATTAGCATATCTTCTGGTAAGGATGCAGGAAAGATACTCATTGGATAAAGAAGCTGCATATGGTTTTCTTATGAATTCGCTTACGTATAAAGCCCTAACTGATTTTTCATGCGATTTGTATTATGCCCACAAAGAAGCGCTTTTTGACTTGCTATGCAGCGAGTATGAAGGCGGAGAGGAAGAATGGTTTAAGACCCTGTCTGCTATGCAGTGACTGTTATGACATGGTGGCATACATCTGTGTAAATCAAGTGATAGAATATTTTGGAGTATTACAAAAACGGCTATATGTAAACACCTCCTAAGGGTTTGCCATAGGAGGTGTGTTGAGCCAAGAGTTTTTTATTATGTCAGTTCCTGAACTTTGCATGAATGATATTTCGTTTCTTTGCTGTAGCTTATACCAACGGCAAGTCTCCTGCCTGTGTATTCGGACTTTTCGCCGAGTCTGCCCTTGAAATTCAGCGCATAGTTCTTTTCTTTGATCTGCTCTATAGCTTCATCGGGTGAGTGATCAACTTTCAATTCAAGGATGATACAGTCCGCAGTCTTCTTTTTAGGATAGAAAATAAAGTCAACAAATCCCTTACCCGCTTTGCTCTCGCGCTCTATTCTGTACTTATCACGAGCTGATAAGTATACAAGATTTACTATAGCCGCAAGTTCTGTTTCATAATTATATGATAAAATAGGCGTTTCTGTGTTGTGTGCGTGATCAAGTATTTCCTCCATAGTTTCTGTATCACCGGCAAGTGTTGCGTTTAACATTTTCGCTGATTCTTTTGCAAGGTTATGGATATAGCCGAGAGCCTCTTTCTTCATTAAAAGCTCTTCAAATTTGCGCATCAATTCTTTATTCGGAATGAACACCTCGCCATCCTCGTAAGTCAGCAATCCGTATACAAGCATAGCTGAATATATCTCACTTCGTGTATTCAATTCCATAGATACGGCAGCGTACTGCTGGATCCTTGTCTCTATCCTTTCTCCGGCAACCATTAAAGCCAAATCATTGCGAACATCGTCGATATTATTTTTTATATAATAGAATATCTCATCGTATGGACCCGAGCTTGTCCAGTAATCAGAGAGCTGATTATACTGGAATGCGAATACGACTGAACGGGGATTATACAGACGTCCGCCGGATGCTATACGGTATCCGTCATACCACTCTCTAAGCCCCTCACGGCTGACCTTCGGATTCTTGCAGAGTCTTAAATACCTGCTGTACAGTTCATCTACCTCATTATCACTGAACCCAAAATATTCGCTGAACATTTCCATGGTAGTCATTTGAAATTCAGCAAACATATTCAGCTCGGAACCTCCGGAATATTTCGCTATAGGCAAGATCCCTGTCATATACGCAATCTCCACGTACGCTTTGCTTTTTAAAAGAGATTTGAGGAACAATAAAAACTCATCTTTATCTTTATCCGTGATGAACGACATATGGAATACCGCGTCCCATTCATCCATAATAAATATGAACTGCTGACCATTTGTTTTATCAAGTATTTCAGACAAGACATCCCATACAGCCTTATCAGCATCTAATCCCAATTCAGGATATTTCTGTATCAGATCGGATTTTAACCCGGTAGTTATACGTGTTATATACTCCTTGTAACTGCTGCATCCATCCGGCACTTCGCTGAAATCTATATAAATGATCTCGTGTTTGTTTAAATGCTTTTTATACTCATCATATTGCGATATTTTCAAAGAGTCAAATATATCGCTGCTGTCTGTATTTTTTTCGAAAAATGCGGCGAGCATATTCGCCATGACCGTTTTTCCGAAACGGCGCGGCCGAGTGATACATATATATTGGTTTGCGTAAGAATTCCTTATAAGCTCACATATAAGCTCTGACTTATCAACGAAGTAAGGATTCACAGTCATTTTTCTGTAATTTATGATCGGAGATTTGTTATTTAAAAACATTCCCATACGACACAACTCCTTTATTGGCATTATCAGCACGTTCTGTATGTATTTTATCATATTTTATAATAAAATTCAATGGTTTGCTGTTTAATATTATATATTCCAGATTATCTCAGCATCTCCGTTCTCGTCAATAATGATCTTATCGATAAGGATATTGCATACACCTCTTTTTTCCTCAAAGGACGCAGTCTTCCATTTCTTCGACAGGTTGATCACGGATTTGGTATCAAGTTCTTTACTCTGCAACTCTTCTATTCTTTCAAGCAGCTCCGATCTATCCGATTTCAGTTTGCTTGCCTTATTACTGAGAATGGTGAGCAGATCTGTATTTACTTCCGATTTGGTTATGGTATCGGCAATTCTATTTTCTTCAAGCTCGATAGCTTTAAGTTTATTCCGCAAGTCGTTGAGCATGGGATCCAAGCTTTTTTCGCTCTGCTTTACCGTATTTTTCAGAGCAGCTAATTTCTTGGCGATCGCGTCATAAACGGCATTTTCCATGCTTTCCGCATATATAGTTGCACTTGGGCCTTTGCAGTCTTTAAAATGTGACTTACCGGTACAGTTGAAATATCGCCGTATTTCGCCGCTGCTTACCTTTCCCTTTATGGTAGTCATTGTCCGCCCGCACTTGGCACACACAAGCTTTCCGCCCAACCAAGATGTTTTATTGCTGACTGAGTTTCTTACTTGTTTGTTCCTTTCAAGTTTTTGCTGACATTTTATCCATATATTGCTATTGATAATTCCATTATGTGACATTACAACGGCTTTTATATCAGACCAATCATTGTTTTGCGGGTCGTGCTTTGTCCTGCCGTACAGCTGTATGCCATGGATCCCGTCAAAGCTTTCGGGCGGACTGATGATCTGTGTATTATGCTTCTGAAAATAATTATATACACGATTATCAGCTTTTACATATATAGGGTTTTTGATGATTGTAGAAAGCTTAGCAGTCGTCCACTTGCCGCCGGATAATGGTTCAATATTATTCTCAACAAGATTTTTTAATAATCTGCCAAGAGTTACATTTTCAACAGCATAAAGATCATATATGTATTTTATCTGCTCTATTTCTCCTGCTATAGGGACTAATTTCTTTGTCCTGATATTTCCAATGGTAGCATTCTCCAGCCTAAAACCGCATGGCCTGCGGCCGCCCATATACAGCCCCATCTCGCTGCGATGCTCATATGCTTGCGTGACTCTGGCGATGATAGAGTTTCTTTCAAATTCCGCAAAGACTGCAAGGATTTTTACA
>CALXSW010000193.1 GCA_944391255.1 uncultured Clostridia bacterium
ATGGTCATGATGACAGAGTATGCGCGTTCCCGACGATCAAAGCTGTAATGGATATAGAAGCGCCTAAGAGAACGGCGATAGCTATTCTTGTTGATAAAGAGGAAATAGGCTCGTGCGGCAACACAGGCGCGCTCAGCGCGTTTATGCCGATGGCAATAGCTGAAATAATAGAAAAGCTTACGGGCAGGTGTTCAGTAGTCGATTATAACACAGTTATATCAAACAGCGCTTGCGTATCATCTGATGTAACGGCGGCTGTTGATCCAAATTATATAGGCGTATATGATCTTATGAATGCCGGATATGCCGGCGGCGGAGTGTCATTCTGCAAATATACGGGTGCGAGAGGAAAAAGCGGCGCGTCAGACGCAAATTCTGAGTTTGTAGAAGAGATCTGCAGGATAATGGATAAAAATAATGTTATATGGCACAGTGCTGAGCTTGGCAAGGTAGATCAGGGCGGCGGCGGAACTATTGCGGAATATGTCGCAAATCTCAATATCGATGTTATAGATGCCGGTGTTCCGGTGCTTTCAATGCACGCTCCGTATGAGGTGATAGCAAAAAGTGATGTGTATATGGCATACAAGGCGTATAAGGCTTTCTATACAGACAGAAACAGTGATATGAAATAATTTTTTTACAGTATACAGCAAAAAACGTCAGAGAACAGGGGTATTATAACAGGGGAGCTTATTGTAGATCTTCCCGGAAGAGAGTATATAGCCATGAGACTTACTGAGGTAAACGAATAATACGAAAAGGTTCAGATTTGCGAAAAAATCTGAATAAAAACGTTGACAAATCATGTCACATGGTGTATAATATTTTTAATATTTAGCAGGGGAGCTTGTGTGCAGGCTGAGAGGAAGTTATCAACTTCGACCCTTTAACCTGATTTGGGTAATGCCAACGTAGGAAGTAAGAAAGATGCTTTTAGTGCGAGGGAATCCGATCGGGCTTCTCTCGCTTTTTATTTTACGGAGGATTTTTAAAATGTTTGACAGGGGAAATATGCTTTTATACGCTGTTACAGACAGGTCATGGTTAAACGGCAGAGAGCTTTCACACGATGTTGAAAGAGCGCTTAAGGGCGGTGTGACATGCGTTCAGCTGAGAGAAAAAAATCTTGACGCTGGATCGTTTTTGAAAGAGGCGGTTATCATAAACAAGCTCTGCAAGAAATATGGAGTGCCGTTTATTGTAAACGACAATGTGGAGATAGCTATAAAATGCGGAGCTGATGGTGTCCATGTCGGTCAGAATGATATGGCAGCAGCAAAGGCGCGTGAGCTTGCGGGAGATAAGCTTATAATAGGTGTTTCAGCTCATTCAGTTGAGGAAGCTCTCGAGGCGGAGAGAAACGGAGCTGATTATCTCGGTGTAGGAGCGGCGTTTCAGACTTCAACAAAGCTTGACGCGGGACATATAACGCACGATACTATAAGGGATATATGCAAGGCTGTAAAAATACCTGTAGTGGCGATAGGCGGAATAAAGAAAAGCAATATATCAGAACTTAAGGGAACGGGAGTTGACGGTGTTGCGCTTGTGAGCGCGATATTTGCGAGTGATGATATAGAGAACGAGTGCAGAGAACTCAGAGAAATGACGGCAGAAATGGTAGGTGTAAAATGAGAAAGGTACTTACAATAGCAGGCTCCGATTGCAGCGGAGGAGCGGGGATACAGGCTGATCTTAAAACAATGTGTGTTCACGGTGTATATGGAATGAGCGTTATAACAGCTCTTACAGCGCAGAACACGACAGGCGTAGCCGATGTGCTTGAAGCATCGCCTGAGTTTGTGGCTAAACAGATAGACTGTGTATTTAACGACATACGCCCTGACGCAGTTAAGATAGGAATGGTTTCAAATTCAGAAATAATAAAGGTCATAGCTGAAAAGCTGAGGGAGTATAAAGCGGAGCATATAGTTGTAGATCCGGTAATGGTCGCAACAAGCGGAAGCAGGCTTATGCAGGACAGCGCCTCAATATCGCTCGTGTCTGAGCTGTTCCCTATAGCAGAAGTAATAACGCCTAATCTTTCTGAAACATCAGCCCTTTGCGGATTTGACGTTGACACGGAAACTGATATGGTAAAAGCCGCCGAAATAATAAGCGGCAAGACAAATGGCGCGGTATTAGTTAAGGGCGGACATCTGAGTGACTCGGCAAACGATCTTTTGTATATGGATAAAACAGAAAAGTGGTTTAGAAGCGAGAGAGTCGACAATCCGAATAACCATGGCTCAGGCTGCACTTTATCTTCTGCTATAGCGTGTAATCTGGCTCTCGGAAAAAGCGTGGCTGAATCGGTTGAAAACGCAAAAAAATACATAACTCTCTGTATGAAAGCCGGACTTGATCTCGGACATGGCAGCGGTCCTCTCAAGCACAATTTTAATATAGAAGAGGGCGGAGGTATGATATGAAGAAAACATCTGAGCGTCTCTATGATTCCGCAAAAAACATATGGGACGCGTATCACACGCATCCTTTCGTCACAGGGATAAAGGACGGCACGCTGCCTGTTGAGAAATTTAGATATTTCATGATACAGGATTATCTTTATCTTTTTGAATATGCCAAGGTGTTCTCATTCGGCGTTTTAAAGGCAAAAGACGAGGAGCTTATGCGTTTTTTTGCGAAAAACTCGGCTAACGTTCTTGACGGTGAGATGAGCATACACAGAAGCTATATGAAAAGACTGGGTATAACTGAGAACGATATCAAGGGAGCGAGAGCGGCTCACGCTAACAAATCATACACATCGTATATGCTCTCAGAGGCGAGCGTTGGCGGAGAGCTGGAAATACTCGCCGCAGTTCTGGCGTGTTTCTGGAGCTATGCTGAAATAGGATCAAAGATAGCGGCAGAACGCCCTGATATGCTCGATCACGAGCTTTACGGTGAATGGATAGATGGATATTCATGCAGCGCGTATAAAATAGCTAATGAGAACGTTATAAATAAATTTGACGAGCTTTGCGGCAGAATATCAGAGGAGCGCTATAAGAAGCTTGAAGAGATATTTGTTGAGTGCAGCATATATGAAATGGATTTCTGGAATATGGCGTGGAACATGGAGGAATAAAGATGCTTGAATTCAAAAATGTTTCATATCAATATGACTCGGAGGATTTCGATATAATAGACAAGCTGTCTTTTAAAATAGAGCGGGGGACATTTAATTCCATAATAGGGATAAGCGGATGCGGAAAAAGCACTATTTTCAGACTTACAAACGGGCTGCTCAAAGCAAAATCGGGAGAAATAACGATAGACGGCATATCGATACAGGAGCTGAAGCAGTACTGCGGATATATGCCGCAAAAGGATCTTTTGTTCCCGTGGCTCACGGTTGGTGAGAACGTGGAAATGCCGTTGAATTTCCGCGGAAAAATTTCAAAGCGTGAAAAGAGAAACCGCGCAGAGCAGGTTTTATCTGATGTCGGTCTTCAGGACTGCGCTGATAAAATGCCGCATGAGCTGTCGGGCGGTATGCGGCAGCGCGCGTCGTTTGCGAGAACACTTCTAACAGATTCCGAGCTCCTTCTGCTTGACGAGCCGTTTTCCGCGCTTGATTTTCTTACAAGACTTTCCATGCAGGAATGGCTTCTTGATCAGTGCATGAAGTATAATAAAACCATATTATTTATAACTCACGACGTTGAAGAGGCAATCCTGCTTTCAGATAATATACTTGTCGTAGAGAAAACGCCTATAAGTGAGCTCAAAAAGATAAGTGTGCCTATGGAATATCCGCGCACGAGGAAAATGCTTGAGAGAAGAGATATACTTGAGCTAAAGGATGAGCTTATAGATAAGCTGAGAGCGCAAATGACAGTTTAAGTGAGGGTGGCATAATGAATAAAGTAAACAAAGCAAATCTGCCGGCGGCGATATTTATATTCTTTCTCCTTATAGTATGGGAGATAGGCGCGTTAAAGATGAACGCGTCGTATATATTGCCTACGCCTATTCAGATAATAAAGAAAATATGGGAGCTTAGGGAAGCCCTTTTTACTGTTCATCTTCCCGCGACAATGCTCGTCACAGGTGTGGGACTTGCTATTTCTGTAGTGCTTGGCCTTGCTCTTGCAATAGCTATGGACAGCAGTGAAATAATAAGAAAAACACTTTATCCGCTTGTTGTGGCGACGCAGACGATACCTATAACGGCTATAGCGCCGCTGTTTGTAGTGTGGTTCGGGTATGGGATATGGAGCAAGATCGTTGTAGCGGTGCTTATGACATTTTTCCCGATAACGATAACTGTTTATGACGGATTGAGGAGCGCGCGTCTTGAAATGGCTGAGCTTTTAAGGACGTACGGCGCAAGGAGAGCAGAGGTATTCAGGATAATTAAGATACCTTGCGCGCTGCCGTATTTTTTCTCAGCTGTTAAAATGGCAGTTCCGATAAGCATAATAGGAGCGGCAATAGGTGAATGGCTTGGCGCTCAAAGCGGATTGGGATATTTTTCAAGACGAATGATGTCGCAGCTTGACGGGGCGGGCGTGTTTGCGCCTATAGTGCTGCTTTCGGCTGTGGCTATGATAGCGGTGGCAATTCTTGCTGTCATAGAAAAGAAATGCGTTAAATGGCGCGGTGAAAACTAAAAACATTTTATAAAAAATCATTAAAATATAAATATTATTATAGGAGGACAACATGAAAAAATCGATCAAATTTATAGCGGCTTTAACAGGTGGTATGCTTCTTCTTTCGGGATGCGGCACTCAGCAGACAGCAAATGAGGACAACGCGGATAACGCAGGAGAGCTTAA
>CALXSW010000194.1 GCA_944391255.1 uncultured Clostridia bacterium
AAGTATGGAGCACTCAGGAAGGACAGCAGCGATTTGAAAATCAGACAGATAAGCTTCTTAATTATATTCGTTACTGGCAGGCAAACGGTGAGAGTGTAAAGACCTCAATGCGATTGAAAACAAGAATGGCACAGCTTACGGCTGAAGGTATATATCACGGCGGAGCGACACCATTAGGATACCGTGCGGTACATAGGGGTAGAGTCAATAAAAAAGGTCAGCCTGTCAAAGATTTAGAAATAGATCAGCAGGAGGCGGAATATGTAAAGTTGATTTTTAATAAAACTCTAAACGAGGGATATGGTTCATATCGTATGGCAGAGTATTTGAACAAGCTTGGAGTAAGAACGCATAATGGAAAAGAGTTTCAATGTAATTCTATAAATAGAATTTTGAAAAATAAGCTTTACTGCGGATATTATGTAGCGGGAGAGACGACATCACAAAAACTTGACCATCTTGTGATTATAGATGAAAATGTTTTTGATAGTGTACAGCATATACTGTCACAGCGTTCTTTAAAAAATGAAGAAAAACAGCATATAGCAAGGACGACAAAGGGTAAGACATTATTGTCAGGAAATATATACTGTGCACATTGCGGAAGTCATTTAATATCATCAGGAGCAAACGAGAAATATATACGCAAAGACGGAACGATAGGTGTTTCAAGCACATTAAGATATATATGCTATCATCGTACGCGTAAGCTGAATGATTGTGATGGTCAGTCAGTATACTCAGCAAAAAGAGTTGATAATGCTGTTCTTACTGTAGTTAATAAATATCTACAGTCCATTAAAGCGACACCTAAAGATAAAGCACTTGAGATACGATACAGAAAAGAACTTAAGGAAAAAAATAAACTAAAAAAAGAACTTACTGAACGAAAGGAACTGCTTCAAAAACGATTATCAGAGCTGTCAATCGAGGTAGGAAAATGTCTTAGCGGTGAAAATAAGTTTCCTGCCGATATACTTGCGATGTCAATTAAATCAACGAAGGACGAGATGGCAGAAACGGAAAGACAAATCCATGAGTGTAAGTGCGATCTGGAACAGCAAACTGATATGATAGACAAGCTTGACTATTATTATCAGCGGTTTATTACATGGGCAGATGAATTTGAAAAAGCTTCATTGGAACAGCGTAAGATGATAATATGTCAGCTTATAGACGAGATAAAGGTAGGACGCGGATATGAGATAAGTATTGAGTTTAATGCAAGCTATAATCAATTCTTTGGAGATGAATCGGTTATGACGGAGCAGACTAAAGTTTAAAATTGTGTTGATTTTTCTCTATGTAATTATGATGTTTTCCCTGACATGTGGCAGAGCATCTGACTGTTAATCAGAGGGTCACTGGTTCGAGCCCAGTTGCGAGAGCCATCAAACGAAAATGCGAACCAACAAGCGGTTCGCATTTTTCATTTCTCACTTAAGGGTAAGTCAAAATGGCGCAGACAGCCCAGTTGGAAGAGCCATCAAACGAAAATGCGAACCAGAAACATGGTTCGCATTTTTCATTTCTCACTTAAGGGTAAGTCAAAATAGCGCAGATAGCCCAGTTGGAAGGCCACGAAGTCCGGCACGCCCCACCCTAAAAACTCATTTTCATAAATTCATCATGCAAACGAACTATTGTCGTAATAGCTTGTTCAACTGACAGAGTGTCATTTGGTCTGAATTCGTTATTATCCATTCCTTGCAATATTCCTAAATTTTGCATGAGATAAACGTCATCCTTTGCCCATGATGAAATAGATACGTCGTCACCGTAAAGAGAAGACGCGTTGTTTTCCGGCGGCTCAATATTTAACGCGGCGCATATTCTGCTCAAAAATGCGGCGGCCTCTTCGCGTCTGATATTTTCGTACGGTTTAAGTTGTTGCTTATCTGTGCCGCGCACGATGCCGAATGCCGTGAGAAGGCGAATATCGTTTGATATTTCATTTATGTCTGTATATGCCGCGCTGTCAAACTCCTTTTTTAAGCCCAGATCGACTGCGATTTGCGCAAGGACCTCATTGATATTTTCGGAAGTTATCAAACCTGTATAATATATTCCTGCAACGAGCCGCCCTGCAAGCCTGCAAAAGTCCGCGCGCGATATGCTGTTCCAATAATTTTCCGTTAAATTATACGGCAAAATATTATATGACGCGGCAGCTTGTATATAATCTATTGCCCAGTCGCCAGCGCCTGAAAGCGGCAAAAGATTTTTATTCATATACGGTATGCTTTCGCCATCGCCATTCTCTAAGGCTCTTGTACTATTTTTGTATTTATCGTATATTTGCGTCAGGAGATTGTCGAGCTCTTTTTTATCATCACCGTGGGCTTGGTACCAAATAAAATTTTTGCTGTATGCAAAGGCGCTCGACTTCGGCTGTAATTCGCCGTATCCGCCGTAAATAACGCTGTCGGCAAACAACGTATGTATTATTTGATTTTGGCTGTTAGCAAATTCCTTTTTGCCCGTATAAAGATTGATGTAGTAACCGTTGTTTTCTATGACTTTCGACGGATTGGGAGCTATCACAAGCTTCCAGTTTTGATCCCAAAGCAGTTCTGTAAGCGTGTTTATATCCTCGGCATCAATGTCGGCGCAAACGTCATTTATGGGCTCATCGTATACGATTACGGCGCTTTTTATATCTTCTGCCGCATTAAGCCCGATCGCCTCATGAAAGCTCATGCTTTCTGGCAGACGCTTGGAGCTCGCTGTTACATCAACAGAACACACAATACATAATGAGAGAACTGCGAACATTAATTTTTTAATCATATACATGACCATTTACCCCCTTTCACAAAACCAAGTTTGAATAAAAACCTTTAAGATAGTGCGAGGGCGTGAACGAGGCTGTACTTTGTGTACGCGAATGAGCGCTCCCGTGCAAGATGCGCCGCCTATCTTTTTTCAAACTTCCACCTCAAATCTTATTTTTGTACACATTATATCATAGAATACACTTTTTATCAATGATAAACAAAAACAATTCATGTATAAATAAATGCATTTCATGAAATATAAAACAATAGATTTTAGGTTTACATTTTTGATATAAGAAAACTCCTTTATTATTGTAAAGCATTTTGGACATGTGATTTATAAATAATTAAT
>CALXSW010000195.1 GCA_944391255.1 uncultured Clostridia bacterium
ATTTGCCAGAGCAGGCGGTTGTAGGGACCGTTTCACGAGTTAACAACTATATAAAACGCTTGCTTGACAGCAAGCCTGTTTTAAATAATCTCTGGGTGAAAGGCGAGATATCTAATTTTAAGCGCCATTCATCGGGGCATATATATCTTACGCTAAAAGACGAATTAAGTGTGCTTAAAGCCGTAATGTTTAGAGGCGCCGCTGCCGGACTTGCGTTTACTCCGTCGGACGGTATGAAGGTTATGGCGCGCGGCAGAGTCGGCGTTTACGAAGCGGGCGGAGCATATCAGTTGTATATAGAGGAAATGATCCCTGACGGAGTCGGCTCGCTTTATATGGAATTTGAAAGGTTAAAAAAGCAGCTCGCATCAGAGGGACTTTTTGACAATAGATTTAAAAAGCCGATCCCATTATACCCAAAAAGAATAGGCGTCGTCACAGCGCCTACAGGAGCGGCTGTTCGTGATATAATAAATGTAGCTACAAGACGCTTTCCGCTTGCTGAAATAGTGGTATATCCGGCGCTCGTCCAGGGAGCCGGAGCAAAAGAAAGTATTGTAAAAGCAATAGAATATTTTAATGAAGCGATGAGTGTTGATACGCTTATAGTTGGAAGAGGCGGCGGAAGTATAGAGGATCTCTGGGCTTTTAATGAGGAATGTGTTGCGCGTGCAATATTTGCGTCACGTATACCTATAATATCGGCTGTAGGACATGAAACGGACACGACTATAGCTGACTATGTGGCTGACCTGAGAGCGCCTACTCCATCGGCGGCTGCCGAAGAAAGCGTACCGTCGTCAATAGAGCTTTCAAGACTGCTGATATTGACTCAGAACAGAATGCTTACGTCACTCCAAAACAGGATAAATTCTCAAAGAATACATTTAAAGCGTCTTAGAATCCGCGATCCAAAGGATAAGATCAATGAGCTGTCACAGAAGCTTGACAACAGGGTAAATAGAATGGAAAATGCGTATAAGCTTACCCTGAGCGGGAAAGGAAAAAAACTTGGCGAACTGTGCGGAAAGCTCGACGCGCTTAGTCCGCTGCGCACATTGTCACGAGGCTATTCTATACCTGTAAAAGAAGATGGAAGTGTTTTGAGAAGTACGGAAGAATTTTCACCGGGCATGGAATTTGATCTTAAACTTCGTGACGGAGACGTCAGATGTATTACGAAAGGGTGAATCATAAAAATGGCTGCAAAAACATTTGAAGAATCAATGCTTGAGCTCGAAAAAGTCGTTTCAAAGCTTGAAAGCGGAGATATAACGCTTGATGAATCGCTTAAGCTGTTTGAAAAAGGTATCAAGCTTTCAAAAAATTGTCAGAAAATGCTTGATGAAGCTGAAAAGAAAGTAAAAATATTGACAGCCTCCGATGATGGAAGTATGGAGGAGAAAGATTTTGAGGTTCAGGAATGAAGACTGAATTAAAAAAGAGAATAGAAGTTATAGAAGAATCGCTCAACAAATTTTTACCGGCTTGCGACAATCCGCAGCGTATAATATATGACGCTATGAGATACAGTCTGTTTGCGGGCGGCAAAAGACTTCGTCCTATACTGATGTGGGAAACAGCGCGCATGTGCGGCGGTGATTGGAAGGACGTTGAGCCATTTGCCTGCGCTATGGAAATGATCCATACATACTCATTGATACATGATGATCTGCCGGCGATGGATAATGATGATCTTAGACGCGGTATGCCTACAAACCATATAAAGTTTGGCGAGGCACATGCGATTTTAGCCGGTGACGCGCTTCTTAATAAGGCATTTGAGATAACATCAGAATATAAATATACAAATCCGGAGAGAGCGCTTAGGGCTATGGCGGTCCTGGCTAAATCAAGCGGTACAGAGGGTATGATAGGCGGTCAGGTCGTGGATCTTGATGCTGAAGGCAGAGAGATCAGTCTTGACGAGCTCAAATATATACATCTTTTAAAGACAGGCGCAATTATAAGAAGCTCATGCGTGATAGGCGCTGTTATGGCAGGCGCGGATGAGGACAGCATCAATGCTGTAGACGAGTATGCGAGAAATCTTGGGGTGGCATTCCAGATACGCGATGATATCCTCGATGTGATAGGAACTGCAAAGGAGCTTGGTAAGCCTATAGGCTCTGATGAAAAGAGCGAGAAAAATACCTATGTTTCTCTGTGCGGAATTGATGGATCGAAAAAACTTGTAACTGAATTTTCGTTAAAAGCAAAAAAAGCGCTTGACAGATTTGGAGAAAAAGCCGGATTCTTACTGAAATTGACAGATTATCTTGTTGATAGAAATAAATAAATTAGGGTGATTTAATGAATTATATATTGCAAATTATTCAGAATGAAGTTGTTCAGACCTCGGTCATATCATGGTTTGTAGCGCAAATGCTAAAGGTCCTGATCGTTCTGATAATAGATAAGCGTCTTGATTTTACAAGAATAACAGGTTCGGGTGGCATGCCGAGTTCACATTCATCTTTTACCGTATCTCTCGCATGCGCGTGCGGATTTGTGGAGGGGTTTGACAGTGTTGTATTCGCTCTTTCTGCTGCGTTCGCTCTTGTTGTAATGTATGACGCGGCAGGCGTAAGACGTGCTGCAGGACATCAGGCGGCTGTTCTCAATCAGATAATAGCAAAAGTCGGTAAAGAGGATATTGCCGTTACAGGAAAAAAATTGAAAGAGCTTCTTGGACATACTCCTGTGGAGGTTTTGGCTGGTGCTATATTGGGCGTTATAATTTCTATCATACGTTTTATGTAAATTTTTTGTTTTGTATTGACAAATCAAAGGTTATGTGGTAGAATACTTATGAATTGAATAAATGCGATGATAAAGACAGTAGCCTTTGCAAGCGCGGTGAAAGAGAGGGAGTATCGTGGCTGGAAGTATTCCTGATCGCCGCAGAGGTGAACACCACTTTTGAGCTGTGGCGGAACGGGCGTTGCCTTAGTAAATCCACCGTGATTCTGCGTTAATGAAATCTATTGAGTGACGGCTTTGCGCCGTAATCAGGATGGAACCGTGTAAGAAAATGCACTCCTGAGCGAATACTTCTGTATTTGCCGGGAGTTTTTTTTGCATAAAGCTCCGGCACAATACTAATACACTCATAAGACATACAGAAAGGAAGAAAAAACAATGTCAGTTGAAATGAATGAATTGCAAACACTGCGCCACTCAGCATCACATGTTCTTGCGCAGGCGGTAAAAAGACTTTTCCCGGAGGCAAAGCTTGCTATAGGTCCGGCAATAGACACGGGCTTTTACTATGATTTTGATGTAGAAACACCTTTTTCAAGAGATGATCTTGACGCTCTTGAAAAGGAAATGAAAAAAATAGCTAAAGAAAATCTCAAGATAGAGAGATTTGAGCTGCCGAGAAATGAAGCTCTTGAGCTTATGAAGGATGAGCCTTACAAGGTAGAGCTTATAAATGAATTACCTGAAGATGAGGTGATCTCTTTCTATAAGCAGGGCGAGTTTACAGATCTTTGCGCAGGACCTCATGTAAGATACACTTCAAAGGTAAAGGCTTTTAAGCTTTTGTCAGCTACAGGAGCGTACTGGAGAGGTGACGAGCATAACAAGATGCTCACACGTATTTACGGAACTGCATTTACAAATAAAGATGATCTTGAAGCACATCTTGAGCAGCTTGAAGAAGCAAAAAAGCGTGATCACAACAAGCTTGGCAGAGAGCTTGAATTATTTACAACATCAGACCTTATCGGTCAGGGACTCCCTATAATGCTGCCTAAGGGAGCGAGAATGATCCAGATACTTCAGAGATTCGTAGAAGATGAGGAACAGAAGCGTGGATGGCAGCTTACAAAAACACCTCTCATGGCGAAGAGCGATCTTTACAAGCTTTCAGGCCATTGGGATCATTACAAAGAGGGAATGTTCGTTTTGGGCGATGAAGAAAAGGATAACGAAGTATTCGCGCTCCGTCCTATGACTTGTCCTTTCCAGTATCAGGCTTATCTTAACAGAGGCCGCTCATACAGAGATCTGCCTATGCGTCTTAATGAAACATCTACATTGTTCAGAAATGAAGCGTCAGGCGAAATGCACGGTCTTATAAGAGTAAGACAGTTTACTATTTCAGAGGGACACCTTATGTGTACACCTGAGCAGCTCGAGGACGAGTTCCGTGGCTGTCTGGAGCTTGCAAAATATATGCTTGAAACTCTTGGTCTTTATGAAGATGTGTCTTTCAGATTCTCACAGTGGGATCCTGAGGATAAGGAGAAATATATCGGAACTCCAGAACAGTGGGAAGAGGCTCAGACATGTATGAAGAATATTCTTGATGATCTGGGACTTGAATATAAGATAGGTATAGGTGAAGCCGCTTTCTATGGCCCTAAGCTTGACATCCAGATAAAGAATGTTCACGGCAAGGAAGATACTCTTATCACTATCCAGATAGATCAGCTGCTTGCAGAAAAATTCGGCATGGAATATGTTGACAGAGATGGTAAGAAGAAGAATCCATATATCATTCACAGAACATCGCTCGGCTGTTATGAAAGAACGCTTGCGCTGCTCATAGAAAAGTATGCCGGCGCGTTCCCAGCTTGGCTTGCTCCGGTTCAGGTTAAGATATTGCCTATAGCAGACAGACATCTTGATTACGCGTATGAAGTTAAGAAAAAGCTTGCAGACAGCGGCATTATAAGAGTTGAGATCGATGACAGAAGCGAGAAGCTCGGATTTAAGCTGCGCGAGGCACAGCTTGAAAAAGTTCCTTATATGCTTGTTATCGGTGATAAGGATATCGAAAACGGAGCTGTTTCGGTTCGTTCACATAAAGAAGGCGAAAAGGGCAGCATGGCAGTCGATGAATTTGTAAAGATGATAGTTGAGGAAGTAGAAACAAAGAAGAGATGATCATTTTGCAAAGACAATCTAAAAAGAGGGCATTGCCCTCTTTTTAGATTATCACGTAAAATCCCGTATTTACATAGTATATAAATACGGGGGGTGATATTATGCGTCTTGGAATGAAAAGAAAAAAGAAAAAAATGTTTTTTGCATTTATAATATTTTTTATTACAGGTGCAATAATATCATCAAACATATTTTTGAAAAGAGCAGAGCCTGCTTTTGTAGCGCAAACATCAAATTATTCAAACACCGCTTTTACAGACCTTGTAAATAAATGCGTGTTGAATCTTACGGATAAGGGATATTTTTCGGATTTGTTCATCAGAGAAAAAAATCAAGGAGAAACGATAACAAATCTCAATATGGATACCGTAAAAATGAACCGGCTTATATCCACACTTCTTATAGATATCCAAAACGCGTTAAACGCCGATTATCCGGCATATGTGAGTGTTCCACTCGGCTCTCTTTCTAAGTATAAGGTGCTTTCATCTCTGGGACCTATATTAAAATTCAAGGTCATTCCGATAAGCGTTGTAAATTCTACGCTTGATGAGGAATTTGAATCAGCTGGAATAAACCAGGTGCGGCACAGAATATACCTTGATCTTACAGTTGAAATGCTATATTCCGGATATACTATGCACGAAACGGAACTTATAGAAATGTCAGTACCGCTCGCCGAAACTGTTGTTATGGGTGAAGTGCCGCAATATTACGGAATAATAGATGATATAAATAATCAGTGAGGTAAATGATGACTCCACAAGAACGAATAGAACAACTAACAGATGAATTAAACCGTCATAATTATAATTATTATGTGCTTGACGCGCCGGAAATCTCAGATTTTGAATTTGACGCGCTTCTTTCCGAGCTTGAACAGCTTGAGGAACAACATCCACAGTTTAAGAAACCAAATTCTCCCACATCAAGAATTGGAGGAGAGGCGGTTTCATCATTCGCTGAGGTAGTTCACAGCGTGCCTATGCAAAGTCTTCAAAAAGCGTTTTCAAGAGCGGAAATAGAGGATTTTGACAGGCGAGTCAGAGAGGTTATACAAAACCCAGACTATGTGGTAGAACATAAAATAGACGGTCTTTCTATATCTATTGAATATGTAAACGGTGAGCTTATCCGTGCATCAACAAGAGGCGACGGAATAACAGGCGAGGACGTGACAGAAAATGTAAAAACAATAAAAACTGTTCCTCTTAAATTAAAAGATAGTATTCCGTTTCTGGAAGTCAGAGGCGAGGTTTTTATGTCAGATTCAAGCTTTATGCGTCTTAATGAACAGCTTGAAACTATGGAGCAGCCGCTTTTTGCGAACCCGCGAAATGCAGCTGCCGGTTCGTTGAGACAGCTTGACTCTAAGATAGCCGCTTCAAGAGGACTCGACATATTTGTGTTTAACATACAGCAGATAGATGGTGTTGATATTTCATGTCATACAGACGGACTAAAATTCTTGAAAGAGCAGGGGTTTAAGACGATTTTAAATGACAGAATATTTAAGACCATTGATGAGGCTTACGCGGAGATAGAAAGAATAGGTAACGAGCGAGATAAGCTTTACTTTGGCATAGACGGAGCAGTTATAAAAGTGAACGATTTCAGAGCGCGTGAAATTCTCGGTTCTACCGCAAAATTCCCGAGGTGGGCTATAGCATATAAGTATCCGGCTGAAAAACAGACAACAGTAGTGCGTGATATAAAAGTTCAGGTGGGGAGAACAGGAGTTCTTACTCCACTTGCAATATTAGATACTGTTCGTATAGCCGGATCAAATGTTTCAAGAGCAACACTGCATAATATAGATTATATCCAGGAAAAAGATATCAGAATAGGCGACACAGTTGTAATTGAAAAAGCAGGTGATATAATACCAGCTGTTGTGGAAGTAATAAAAGAGGATCGCAGCGGTAATGAAACGGTATTTGAAATGCCTTCTAAATGTCCTGAGTGCGGAGCAGATGTTGTCAGGGAAGAAGGAGAGGCAGCAATGCGCTGCACCGGAATAAACTGTCCCGCGCAGCGACTCAGAAATATAATTCATTTTGTATCTCGAAACGCTATGGATATAGATGGAATGGGACCCTCTAATATTGAAAAGCTCGTTGAAAACGGATTTATAGAGAATGCGGCCGATCTCTATTATATGGATTTTGACAAGGCGGCTGAGCTTAAGGGATTCGGTGCAAAGTGGGCAGCTAATTTAAAACAGTCTATTGAAAAATCAAAGACAAATCATTTGTACAGGCTTATATTTGGATTAGGCATAAGACATATAGGAGAAAAAGCTGCTAAATCCTTAGCAAAGGAATTTAAATCTATTGATGAGCTTATGAACGCTACGGCTATGGAAATGGCGTGTATCGATGACTTTGGTATGATAATGGCGTCATCGGTTGAAGAGTTTTTCTCTCAAAAACAAAATATAGAATTCATTGAACGGCTAAAGAAAGCCGGTGTAAATTGCCGCGGAGATGAAGAAGAAAGCATCAATGATAATAGATTCTCCGGGAAAACTTTTGTTCTAACAGGAACTCTTGAAAAATATAAAAGAGCCGATGCGGGCAAAATTATAGAATCATTTGGCGGAAAAACATCTTCAAGCGTTTCAAAGAAAACAGACTATGTTCTTGCGGGAGCAGAGGCTGGCAGTAAGCTTGAAAAAGCTGTAAAGCTTGGAATACAGGTCATATCTGAAGAAGAATTTGAAAATATGATCAAATAGGTTTACATAATATAATTATGTAAACCTATTTAGGTTGAGGTCACCATGAAACAAATTATAACTGATTATAGAACTGATGAAGACACAAAAGCTGAGTTAAAAAAACTCGGCTTCTCAGTAATAGATACAAAACCTATAAAGGCTCTTTATGCTGAAGTATCAGGCCATGGAGATATGCAGATCCATATAGTGAACGGGAAGGCGATCTGTGAACCAACGGTTTACAATTATTATTTAAAAAAACTGAAAAATGTAGATGTAATATGCGGCTCTGTCGCTATAAATGGTAAATATCCGGAAGACATTGCATATAACACATGCGCGATAGGGAATACTGCTGTTTGCAAAGTGTCAAACACCGCTCCGGAAATAATAAACGAATATAAAAATATAATTGATACACGTCAAGGTTACGCAAAATGCAGCATATGCGTGCTCAATGACTATTCTGCGATCACGTCTGACAATGGACTGTATAAGCAGCTTACAAATTTAGGCTTCAATATTCTTAAAATAAATCCCGGACACATCGCTCTTGGCAGTATGGAAGGATTTATAGGCGGAGCTTCAGGTTTAATAAAACCAAATTTAATAGCCTTTAATGGCGATATATCTGAACATCCTGACTACAAAAATATAAAATGCTTTTGCAGAGATCTAAATATAGATATAATATCTCTTAATAAAGGCGTATTAACAGATATTGGCTCGTTTCTTGCTGTGTAAATTTAACATAAATTATTATATATATTTTTTAAAAATTATTGACGTTTATGGAAAAGTAGTGTACAATATAAATATCTTTTAAATCAGGAGGTATTTATTATGACCAATCTCAGTTCACTTGCTTTCGCTGTGCTGGCATGCGCGGCGGCGGCATTGGTTTTTGCCGGATATAAATTTTATTCGGTAAAGAAAATGCCTGAAGGTACAAGCACTATGGCTTCGATATCGTCTAAAATACGCAGAGGCGCAATGGCATATCTGAAGCGTCAGTACAAAACGGTGGGGATCTTCTTTGTTATAATGGTGATAATACTTGCAATACTTGCATCACAATCACTTTTGACATGGTATGTTCCGTTTGCTTTTCTTTCGGGTGGAATCTTCTCTGGACTTTCAGGCTTTGTCGGAATGAAAATAGCGACATATGCTAATTCACGCACGGCAAACGGTGCAAGGGAAGGATTAAACAAAGGATTAAAAATTGCTTTCTCATCAGGTACTGTAATGGGAATGACTGTTGTAGGTTTGGGATTGCTTGATATAAGCATATGGTTCCTGCTTCTCCAGTTTGTCTTTAAAGAAAGTATAGATTC
>CALXSW010000196.1 GCA_944391255.1 uncultured Clostridia bacterium
AATGCGATAGTATCGAGCCAGAATCCGGAAACGGGAATGACGATGTATTTCCAGCCGATGGGCACAGGATATTTTAAGGTATTCTCGACAAAATGGAACAGTTTTTGGTGCTGTACCGGATCGGGAATGGAGAGTATGACAAAACTCAGCGACAGCATTTATTATAATAAGGATAATACGATCGCTGTAAATCAGTATATAAGCTCTGTTCTGACTGATGAGGACAACAATATAAGATTAATGCAGGATTCAGAAATCCCTGACGGCGATAAGACTGAAATATCAGTTGAGCCTATAGCGGGAGAAAGCCAGCGTGCGGCTATAGCGCTGAGGATACCGGATTGGACGGCAGGAGCGCCGATAGTCAGCATAAACGGAGAAACTGTTGAAGAGAAGATATCGGCAGGATATATGATAATTGAACGCTACTGGTCGACAGGTGATAAGATAAGCCTGACACTTCCTATGGAGATAAAGGCTTATGGTCTTAAGGATAGTGAAACGGCAACAGCGTTCAAATATGGACCTGTAGTGTTGAGTGTCGGAATGGGCACAGAGGGAATAAACAGCACCTCAAGCGTAGGAATGAGCGTAACAGTTCCGACAGCGCTTGACAGCGTCAACGAGTACGTTATAATAGATCCCGATTACGGAACGCGGGAAAAGTGGCTTGAGGAGCTTTCGGAAAATATGATAAAAACAGATGGAAAGCTTGAATTCACGATGAAGAACACAGACAGAGAGCTTGTGTTCACGCCTCATTATAAGCGATATGATGAAAGATACGGTATATACTGGTATATCACCGGAATGAGCGAAGCAGAACAGCAGGAGCAGATCCTTAAAGATAAGGAAAGCGGAAGAGATAGGAACATAATAATAGACTCTATAGAGCCTTCTCATGATCAGCAGGAAAACGGCCATGGATATCGAGAGGAAAATTCAACAGGTGTTCAAGGTACGGCGGATATGACAAATTATCGAGAGATAAAGAGCGGCGGCTATGTTGATTATCAGATGAAGGTTTCAAAGGAAAAGAAAAATTATGTTTCAGTGACTTACGATCCGTCTGACAGCGGCAAGAAGATGAATATTTATGCCGGTGACGTATGTATAGCGGAGGTTAGCGCGCCGGCGGACGGCGGAACGATAAGATACGAGATACCGCAGAATGTTGTTGTAGAGCGGGCATATACTGCAGGAGCAGACGCGGCGACTATAACGGGAAGTGACGCGCTGCATATCGTTTTCAGAGCTGAATGCGGCACTGACGCGCCAAAGCTTTGCGGAGCGGTGAAGATAGTGACAGATTACGGCACTGACGCTTCATTAGATGCGCTTGAGATATCCGGCGGAACACTCGCGCCTGAATTTGATCCTGACGTGACGGAATATGATCTCACGCCGGCTGAAGGCGCTGATCATGTTATGATCAGCGTATCGCCTTCCGACACATACGGACTCGTATATATAAACGGAAAGCTTATAAATGATACGGCTGAGCAGAGCGTTGAGCTTTCAGAAGAAAGCATGGTTATAACATGCAAGGCGGAGGATCACACGACAGAAAAAATCTATACAATACATTTGAAATAAGCGAAGATTTATGGCAGTCTGTATAAGATAGCAGACTGCTGTACGCTTTGCATATAAAAAAGCCTTTGGAGCATAGCATGAAAATATTTCATAAAGCTTCAAAGGCTTTTTATAATTATCAATTTATACGGCGCTCATATTCGCGTATTTTATCTGTTTTTCCTATCACGACTAAAACGTCATCTTCCGAAAGAACATAATTAGGATCAATCTCAACATCGGTCTTATTGTCATGCTCTATCGCTATTATATTTATTCCGTATTTTTTTCTGAGCGGCAGTTCGCAGATCTTTTTATTTTTTATAGATTTATGTACTTTTATTTCTGTGATCTCAACATTGTCGTCAAGTGAGAGATATTCGAGAATATTATTTGTTAGAAGCTTCTGGGCAAGCTTTAAAGCCATGTCGATCTCCGGATAAACGACTTCAGCGCCAAGTTTTGCCAATACAGCTCCGTGGTCAGGACTTATTGCCTTTGCGATAACTCTTTTTACTCCGAGATTTACGACATTAAGAGTGAGAAGAATGCTTGTGTCTATCGCTTCGCCAATGCATATCACGACAGTGTCACAGTTCTGGATGCCTATTTCCTCAAGCGCCTCTTTTGTTATATTGTCGCAGACATATGCGTATTCAGTATATTTCCTAAGCTCCACGACTTTATTTTCATTGTTGTCTATTACGATGACTTCTTTGCCGGACTCTGCAAGCCTTATCGCGAGCGCGGTTCCGAATCTGCCGAGTCCTATTATACCGTATGATTCTGTGTTTGATTTAGACATATAGATAAACTCCTTTATATTTATTCGATCACAATATCATATGATCAGTTTTATTATCCTATAGCTATACTTTCTTCCGTATATACAGTGTATGAAGGCTTTTTGAAGAACCACAATGTCGCTATTGCAAACGCTCCGAGTCGTCCTATAAACATTGTAATTATAATAGTTATCTTGCCTGCCAGACTGAGATCAGGCGTTATGCCCGTTGAAAGTCCGACTGTTCCGAACGCGGAAACTGTTTCATACAGATTCTGCATAAACGAATTCTGAGGATCGGAAATGCATAGAATAAGCGTCATGACGCATACGACTATTAAGGATAGTGATGTAACAGTGAAAGCCTGCTTGATTATCTCGTTCGGTATCTTTCTGCGAAAGGCCGTGCAGCGCTGATTTGTCGCGCTGCTTTTTAATGTGCATAAGACGGTGAAGAAAGTTGTAGTCTTTATACCGCCGCCTGTAGAGCCGGGAGACGCGCCTATAAACATCAGCATTATCATCACAAACAGACTGGCTGATGACATTTCAGCGGCTGAATAAGTTGAGAATCCGGCAGTTCTCGCCGATACGCTCTGGAAGAACGCGCATAAAAACGGCATATCATCTGTGATCAAAAGCAAAGCAGTTCCGGCAATTATAAGCGATACGCTTGTTACTAAAGCGATCTTTGAGTGAAGTCTGAGCTTTTTAAAGCGTCTTGTATTTATTACGTCGAGTATTACAAGAAATCCGATACCGCCAAAAAATATTAGAAGACTTGTCACGATGTTCAGCATAATATTATCGGCATACGGTATCATGCTCCTCATGCCGCCGAATATATCAAAACCGGAGTTGTTGAACGCGGCGATCGAATGGAAAGCGCTGACGCCGAGAGCCTGCAGAGGCGTATAGTCGCGCACAAAAACGCAAAAGCTGAGCAGCGTTCCGGCTGTTTCAAAACAGAGTGTCATAAGCAGCACTTTTTTTACGAGAGTGACCATGTTGTTATAGTTTTTGACATTCCACGATTCTCTGATGAGCAGCATTTCTTTGAAACCGATCCGTTTTCGAGCCGCCAATATAATGCCCGCGCCTATGCACGTCACTCCAAGACCGCCTATCTGAATAAGCGCGGCGACTATAAATCTTCCGAAAATTGTAAAATTATCCGCAACGTCTATAGAGATAAGCCCTGTAACGCATACGGCGCTTGTTGAAGTGAATAGAGCGTCGATGTATTTGACATCTACCCCGTCGCGTATAGAGATCGGAAGCATCAGCAATATGGATCCGAGAATTATGACTAACGCGAATCCGGTCGTTATAAGACGCGCTGCCGATTGTTTTTTTATAAACCGGCCTATTGATCCAATATAATTCATTTTTTATATAACTCCTTTTCCGTTATCCATAAAAGCTAAAATTTTCTGTATACTCCTACGACTTTTCCAAGGATCTCCACGCTGTCAACGATAATAGGCTCCATAAAGTCATTTTCAGGCTGCAGGCGGTAATGACCGTTTTCCTTGTAAAACGTTTTCACCGTCGCGTCTGTTCCGTCTATAAGAGCGACAACGATATCTCCGTTGGATGCCGTAGACTGCTTTTCAACAATTATATAATCATTATCAAGTATGGCTGCGTTTATCATCGACTCGCCCGAAACTCGAAGCATAAATATATCCTTATTATGCGCAAAGTCGATCGGCAGCGGAAAATGGCGCTCAATATTTTCTACAGCTGTGATAGGCTGTCCCGCGGTGATTTTTCCGTAAACGGGTATATTTATATGCTCGTCACTTTCTATCACATCGTTGTTTATGCCGCGCGGTGTGTAATTTATAAGGCGCATACCTCTGTTTTTTGTGGATTTTTTTTCGATTATATCCATTTCCTCAAGTTTTTTCAGCCTTGCATGAACTGTGGCAGGCGAGTTCAGCTTTACAGCCTCGCATATTTCGCGCACCGTTGGCGGAAAGCCATTTTCATTGAGCTGTTCATATATATAGTCAAGTATCTGGTAATCCTTTTCCGTAAGGCGTTTCATAAAGCTCCCATTCCTTTCATAGCATTTAAGATGTAGTTTGATAAAATGTAGTGCCGCGCCTCGAGCGGCATATATCATGAAACTCAATTTCAGTATAGCATAGTTATAGAAAAAAGTCAAACGTATATTCGAGAAAAAATTTAATGAAAAATAAAAAAATATCGTGCAAAATTTGAAAATATGTGTTACAATAGAACTATGTAGGAAATGCGAAAGGAGTGTTTCAGATGGAAAAGGTAATTGTGAGGAAAGAAACTGTTGTGATACCGACATATGAGCCGGGCGCGCCTTGCAAGCATCCGATCTTTTTTGAAAAGCGAGTTTATCAGGGCAGCTCGGGCAAAGTGTATCCGTATCCCATGATAGAAAGCATAGGTGACACTAAGGTCGACAAGGAATATACGGCTATTTATATAGAGAATGAATATTTATTGGTTATGATCCTGCCTGAATTGGGCGGAAGGATACAGCGCATATACGATAAGACGAATGGGTATGACGCTGTTTATTATAACGAGGTAATAAAACCGGCGCTTATAGGGCTTGCGGGGCCGTGGATAGCCGGCGGCATAGAGTTCAACTGGCCGCAGCATCACAGACCAAGCACGTTTGTGCCGGTCGATTATAAAATAGTGGAAAATGATGACGGTTCAGTGACTGTATGGTGCGGTGAATTTGAGAGTATGTATCATACAAAGGGAATGGCAGGTTTTACGCTCTATCCTGGGAAAGCGTATCTTGAGGTCAAGGGACAGCTCTATAACCCGACAGATATTTCTCAGACGTTTATGTGGTCGGCAAATCCGGCAATATCGGCAAACGAGAATTTGAAGGTCATATTTCCGCCTGATGTAAATGCGGTAACAGACTACAGCACAAGGGGTGTATCGCGTTTCCCTGAATCAACAGGAATGTATTATAATATGGACTACAGTGAGGGCGTTGATATATCGTGGTATAAAAACATACCTGTGCCGACGGCGTATATGGCGGCGCATTCAGATTATGATTTTGTAGGCTGCTACGATTTTGGCAAAGAGGCCGGTCTTATGCATGTGGCAAATCATAATATTGCTCCGGGCAAGAAGTATTGGACGTGGGGCAACGGCGATTTCGGCGAAGCATGGGAAAAGAATCTCACAGATGAGAATGGACCGTACGTTGAGATCATGGCAGGAGTATTCACGTCAAATCAGCCTGATTTCACATTTCTTATGCCATATGAGGAAAAGAGCTTTAAGCAGTATTTTATCCCATATAAAGGGATAGGCGAGGTCAAAAACGCGACAGCAGACGTGCTTGTGAACCTTGAGTTTGAGGGAAGAAAAGCGCATCTTAGAATGTATGCTCCGGCAAAGATAAGAGTTCAGATAAATCTGTCCGGTATTTCGGCTATAAACTACATAAAAGATAGAGTCACTCTTTCGCCTGAAGAGATATATGACGAGTGGGTGGAGCTTGAGGAGGATGAGAATCTTTCGCGCGTAAGACTTATAATAAAGGACAGCGACGACAGAGAGCTTTTGAGATACAGAGCAGTGACAAACAGCACGCAGCTGCCTGTTCCGCCTGTAGAGATAAAAGCGCCTAAGGACATATCTTCTATGGAGGAGCTGTATATTGCGGCGGTCCATCTTGAGCAGTACAGACATGCGACAAGACGTCCGGAGGAATATTATCTCGAGGGCTTGAAACGCGATCCGACCGATATACGAATGAATAACGGATACGGTAAAATATCATATAAAAAGGGATTGTTCAATGACGCGGAGAAATATTTCCGCGCGGCGATAAAGCGATCTACCACTATGAATCCTAACCCTTATGACGGCGAGCCATATTATAATCTTGGGATCACTCTTAAAATGCAGGGGCGCGATGTTGAGGCGACAGAATCATTTTATAAAGCTATATGGGATGGCAAGATGCAGGATAAGGGATATTTCCAGCTGGCATGTCTTGCGTCAAAGCGAAACAGGCCGAAAGAGGCTCTTGAATTTATAAACCAGTCGCTTATACGCAGCTCACACAATATGAGAGCGCGCACGATCAAATGCGCGCTGCTCAGGCATCTTGGAAGAGATGACGAGGCAAAAGCATTCGCAGAGGAATCAATAAAGATAGATCCGCTTGATTTTGGCGGAAGGTATGAATTATTCCTGATCACAAAGGATTTTGAGGTGCTAAACGAGCTTACAACGATAATGCGTGATGATCTTCAGAATTATATAGAGCTGTCGATAACGTACGCAAAAGCGCAGCTGTACAATGACGCCTCAAACGTGCTGGCTCTTATATCTCAGTCTGATAAGCCAATGCTCCACTATTATATGGCGAAGTATAACGACAGCTCGATCGAGCTTGAGATAGCCGAAAAATGTCCGAAGGACTATACATTCCCGAATAGGCTTCAGGATATAATAGTGCTGAAATATGCGATAGAAAATAATCCGAATGACTGGTTTGCGAGATACGCTCTTGGAAATCTCTATTATGATAAGGGTGTATGGTTCAAGGCTATAAAATATTGGCGAGACGCTCTTGATATAGATCCTAAGAACAGCATGGTGCTCAGGAATCTTGCTATAGGAACATATAACAAGCTAAATGACAAGGCAGAGGCTGTGCGGTATATGGAAAGAGCATACCGAAACGCTCCCGATGACGCGAGAATATACTATGAGCTTGATCTGCTGAGGAAAAGAACGAATTATCCTGTTATAAAGCGCGCTAAGGAGATGTCGGAGATGATCGAGCTTGTGAGCAGCCGTGATGATCTGTATGTTGAGTTTATAACGCTGCTCAATTGTGAAAAATATTATAAACAGGCGCTTAAAGCGATCCACAGGCATAACTTTCACCCGTGGGAAGGCGGAGAAGGCAAGATAGTTTACCAGTATAAGGCTGCTCATATAGGCTGCGCAAGAGAGTGTATCAAAGAGGGCGACTATGAGGGCGCGGAGGAGCATCTTATGGAAGCGCTTAAGTATCCGGAGAATTTAGGCGAGGGTAAGCTTATAAACTGCATGGATAATGATGTGTATTATTATCTTGGCTGCGCGTATGAGAATGTTGATAAAATAAAGGCGATAGATTTCTTTGAACGCGCGACAAAGGGCGACTTCTCAAGAAGCACTTTTAAATATTATAACGACAGCCTTACTGATATGTATTATTTCAGAACA
>CALXSW010000197.1 GCA_944391255.1 uncultured Clostridia bacterium
TGGTTTCGCGTCCGGACGTAATTTCACGAGGCTTTGTGTATGTGCGCGAGGCGGAGCATTTGATCGAGAATGTTAAGGATATTTCAGCCGAAGCGGTGGAAATGTGCCTTTCAAAGCATCATGTCGATTGGGCTATGATGAAAAATAATATCAAGTCGGACGTCGCTAAGTATATATATGACAATACAAAGCGCAATCCGATGATACTTCCTATAATTGAAGAGGTATAAATGATCAAAATGGTGACATACAGGGTATTCCTTATGTCACCATTTTTTTTCTGAACTGAGACGGTGTGAATTTCATTATCGATTTGAATGATGAGCTGATCGATTTATGGACAGCCGATCAGGATCTCGGCTCAGCGTCAGCCGACAGCAAGACGCTTACAACATACACCGTGGAGAATGTGACGCTTAAAAAAGGCGATGTAATATCAATTACAGGCGTAAAGGAAAAGTACGATCCGGCAAGACTGGATAAGCTGACGCTTGTAGTGAAATAAAATAATAACAGCATGGTGCGGTCAAGAAAGACCGCACCATGCTGTTATTTTGAGCTATCAAATAACCTTGTTTACTATCCTGCCTATTTTTTCGATCTCGCAGATCACCTCATCTCCGGCGTTTAAGAATTTCGGGGGATCAAATCCCATTCCAACGCCCGAAGGTGTGCCGGTAGCAATGATAGTGCCGGCTTTTAATGTCATGCCCTGCGAAAGCTCTGATATTATATGAGGTATGTCGAACACCATATATTCAGTGTTGCTGTTCTGCCTTAGCTCGCCGTTGACATAGCTTTTTATGTCAAGCTTTGGCGGAAATTCTGTTTCGTCAGCTGTGAGTATGCAAGGTCCAATAGGCGTAAATCCGTCAAGGCTTTTACCGAAATACCACTGCTTGTGGTTTGTCTGGAGATCTCTCGCGCTCACATCGTTTACTATTGTATAGCCGAAAACATAATCATACGCGTCTTCTTTTTTTACATTTTTAGCGTCTTTTGAAATGATGAAAGCCAGCTCACATTCATAATCAAGCTTGTTAGTAATATCAAAATGGCCTTCTATATTTCCGTTCGGCGATACAGCGCAGTTCACGCGCTTTGAAAAATATATAGCGTGAGGTCTTTCGCGCAGGAAAGCCTCTTTATTATAGCGCGCCGCTTCCTTGCCGTGCTCAACATAATTTATGCCAAGACATATAACATCATTTTTCGGCGATATGATAGGTGAGAGCAGCTCAACGTCAGACATCGGAACAGCCTCGCCGCACGGCAGCTTATCAAGCTCCTGTCCTATCAGCTCATACATTTCAGAAATACCGGTAAACGGAAAAATATATTTGTTTTCACCTTTTCCAACATATGTGCAGCCGTTATAGCTGTATGTATATAGTTTCATCAGAATCAATCCTTTCATAAATATTCTTTGTAACCATTTTAACACTAAAACAGAGTAAAGTCAAGTGACAGAGCGACACCGTCATGTCAGCCGTAACTACTGCTACTCAAACATTTGCAGTTAGGTCCTCCGTACTGAGTGGCGACTATATTGGCAAGGCGTGAGTTTTTATTCTTTATCTTGACCGGAAATTCAAGCATTTTATTATATTCAAACATTATGCGTTACCCTCCTTTTCCCATGGCCATGGTGAGTCTATCCAATTGAATTTTTTGAAGTTAGCTGCTGAATACGGCTCGAGAGGGCCGCATTCTGTTTCGTATTCTTCTCTCAGCTTTTTATATTTGCACACAAGCTCTTTGAACATATTGAAAGCTTTTTTATCGTCCGGATGTGTGTCGAGATAGAGGAGAAGGTCATAAGCGGCAAAATTATATTTTTGCAGCTCGTATATTTTTTCTGTGTTAATCATTTACGCTTCCTCCCCACTTTTTGCATATTTTCCCGTATTCGCAAATGTCAAGCGAAAGCTCGGGGAAGATCGTGCCGCATTTAAGCGACGTTTCAAGGCAGTCATAGACACATTCAAGCTCCTGCACCGGCACATAGCCATAGCCAAGGCAGCCGCATGACGGGAACGGACATGTCTGACAGCAGCAGTTATTATTATTGTTTTCCATATCGTTCATCCTTTCTATTTATTCGGAATATTCCGTATTGTATAGTATGATGGATGGACAGATTCGGTGACAGACGGGGACTGTCCCTGTCTGTCATAAAAAAACAGACGCGGTATTTACCGCGCCCGTTTGGTACCGCTTAGCAGCAGCAGCCGCTGTTGCTGTTGCCGCATGATGGAGCATCATTGCAGCAAACTATCAAAACGATGATAATAAGGATCCAGATCCATTCTGAACCACAGCCGTTGTTATTACCGAAAAGACACATACTCTTCAACCTCCTTCATTTTGAATTGTAATATATACTATTCTGAAGGGGGAGATTTTGTTACTTAAGTTTTTCCTTTGCCTCGGTGAAAACGTACACGCCGTCATCGCTTTTTGTGAAATACACAAATGTTATCGTTCGTCTGTATTTCATTATCCTTGACGACCAGCCTCTGCCGTGCCTTGTGATGGACGAATACTGGCAGTCGGGGTAATTGGTGTCAACATATTTAGCAAGCTCCTCGTGCTGCTCCTTAAAACGCATCTTATTGAACGGACCCTTGCCCGCCGCAGCGCTGTAGACCACTCCGGTCACAATACTTGTAAAAAGCGCTCTTTTCTTAAAAGTCTTGTAATCCATTATCATCCTCTTTTCTGCCATTTATTTTTTATTTATGATATTCGTTATATACCTCTCGTTTCGGAACATTTCTGTCAGCTGCCGCTTTTTTTATTGCGTCCTTCTGTGACATTCCCTCGGAAATGTACTTGTCAACATGCTCCGCTATGCTCATATCGCTCCAGAACGGCGATTCTTCCTCATCAGCAGCCTCTAAAGCGCCCTCTACTACTATGACATATTCACCGCGCGGCGGCCGCTCCGAATAATACTCAAGCGCTCCATCTATAGTGGTGCGTATTATTTCCTCGTGCAGCTTTGTAAGCTCTCTCGCGAGCGCTATACGGCGTTCGCCGCCGAAAACGGCGCTCATTGATTCAAGCGTTGAACGCAGCTTGTGCGGCGCTTCATAAAATATAAGCGTGTGAGTGTCGTTCTTTACAGAGTTCAGATGCTCATACCTGTTCTTTTTATTTACTGATAAAAAGCCCTCAAATGCGTATCGCCTTGTGGAAAGACCTGATAATATAAGCGCCTGTATGCCTGCAACAGGTCCCGGGACAGATGTTACTGTGACGTCGTTTTCAATACACAGCTTTACAAGATCCTCGCCAGGATCAGAGATAGCCGGTGTTCCGGCGTCTGAAACTTGAGCTATGTTCTTTCCCTCAAGCAAAAGGCGCAGTATGTATTCGCCCTTTGTCTTTTTGTTATGCTCGTGATAGCTTGTGAGCGGCTTTGATATATCGAAATGGTTCAGCAGCTGAAGCGTTCTGCGAGTGTCCTCCGCCGCTACAAGGTCAACTGATCGCAATATCTCAAGACAGCGCTCTGATATATCGCCTAAATTGCCTATCGGTGTGGCGCATAAATATAATGTGCCTTTATCTTCTGCCATATATTTCATCAATCTCCTTTGAATAATTGCCGTCCTCGTCATAGACATAAAGCGTCGGCAGCGTTTTAAGCTCCGGGTTACCGGATTTAAGACCGTAGATCAGGACAAGATTTGGTTCTTTGCCCGGTTTTGGCGCTACATAGCGTATTTTCTTAGGTTCTATTTTATATTTCCGCATAGCACAGAAAATATCCACAAGCCGTAACGGTCTGTGCACCATGAAAAATTTGCCCTGCGGCAGCAGCAGATCCGATGAAACGCGCACTACATCGTCAAGACTGCAAAGTATCTCATGCCTTGCAATGGACTTGCTGTCTCCGGCGTTTACCTCGCCGCTACCCGCTTTCATGTACGGCGGATTCACTGTTACAAGATCATAGCTGCTCTTTCCAAAACGTGATGGCGCGTCTTTGAGGTCGCATTCATGTATAAATATTCTGTCCTGCAGATCGTTGTATTTAACGCTCCTGTCAGCCATTTCTGCAAATTCAGGCTGTATCTCTACGCCGTCTATATGTGCGATCTTTGTCTTTGCCGCGAGAAGTATCGGGATTATGCCTGTGCCGGTGCAGAGGTCTATCGCCTTTTTTGCGCGGCATTTTGCAAAGTCGGCGAGAAGAACGGCATCTATGCCGAATTTGAACCCATCGCTGCGCTGGATTATGTAATATCCGTTTTGCAGATCGTCGAGAAGCTCATTATCATTCATATATGATCGTTAAAATCCTTTCGTAAAATCTGACGCGTGATATATAGCGCACTTTTTAAAATCAGAGGCTGTTGCAAAACTCAACGAGTTTGCAGCAGCCTCGTGGGGGCAGCAAAATGCCCCCTGTAACAGAGTATTATTCAGACTCCCTCGTTCTCTATTACCGCGAAGCTCATTTCGCCCTTAGCGGCTACCTTGCCGTCAACGAGAGCTTCAACGTTTGCCTTGCCCATGCCGTGGCGGTATGTGACCATTTCAGCGTTAAGCTCCAATGTGTCGCCCGGAACTACCTGCTTGCGGAATTTGAAGTTGTTTATTCCTGTGAACACGCCAAGCTTGCCCTTGTTTTCTTCCATACCGAGCAGCAGAACAGCGCCTACCTGCGCAAGAGCCTCGCAGATGAGAACTCCCGGCATTATCGGATTACCCGGGAAATGTCCCTGGAAAAACGGCTCGTTTATAGTAACGTTCTTTATGCCCTTGATCTTCTTTCCGTCCTCTATCTCGACGATCTTGTCAACGAGAAGAAATGGGTATCTGTGCGGCAAAATTCTCTGGATATCAATGTTTGTCATCATAATAGTTAATCTCCTTTTTTTGTTTGATATATGACTGCACGAAAAATCATGCAGGGAATTACTTATTCGTGGATATATGCCTTTTTATGGAATATATGAGTAGGATCGGTCACAGTGTCTATCTGATCAAGCGCGTAGCCGGCTCCTTTTACGACACATTCAACTATATTGTCAGCCAATATGCATTTAACGCCTATGGCCTCTTCTATACGCTTGTCAAGTCCGAATATCAGCGAGCCGCCGCCTGTGAGTATGACGCCGTCTCTTATTATATCAGCGTGAAGCTCCGGAGGTGTTTCCTCAAGCACCTCTTTTGCGCGCTCTATTATATTTATGACAAGCTCTTCAAATATCCCGTAAATATCATGTGATGATATTGTGACAAGCTTTGGAAGTCCTGTTATAGCGCTTATACCGAGCGCGTCGCACAGCACTTCCTTATCGCGCTTTATAACGCAGCCTATAGTCTGTTTTATCTTTTCAGCCGTGCGCGGCCCTATATGGAGCTGCATTTCTTTTCTGACATACCTTACGATCTCTTCTGTAAATTCATCTCCGGCTATCTTCATCGATCTGCTGACAACTACTCCGCCAAGCGACATCACCGCTATATCTGTAGTGCCTCCGCCTATGTCTATTACCATAGTGCCGTGAGCGCGCGATATGTCAAATCCGGCGCCGAGCGCCGCGGCTACAGGCTCTTCTATAACGTATATATCCTTAGCTCCCACCTCGCGCGCCGCGTCTATTACAGCGCGCTGTTCAACGTCCGTTACACCGGACGGAACGCACATCATTATGCGCGGACGTCCCGGAACTCTGTGAAGCACCTTCTTTATAAGCCGGCGTATCATTTCCTGCGCGAGCGTGTAGTTTGAGATCACCCCGTCATGAAGAGGATGAACAGCCTGAATATTCGGAGGTGTCCTGCCGAGCATTTCAAGCGCTTCTGTTCCTACACCCATGACAACGTTAGTGTCGGTGTTTACGGCAATGACCGTAGGTTCATTCAGCACAATGCCCTTTCCCTTTATATAAACCAACATGGTTGTTGTTCCTAAATCTATACTTATATCATTACCAAACATGTTTTGTTTTTCTCCTAACCTAAAAACCTCATAATAATATTATACACTAAAATCACTCTTAACTCAATAGTTTTTTTAAGTTTTTTTTATTACTGTGGATTTTTTGACGGAGGTATGATATAATGAGAGTTGACAGAGGAATATTGCTTTTTTATATCGATCAATAAATTTGTGTGTTAATAAAAAGGGGGTATATAGAGTGAAAAGAAAGTACTTGATATTAGGATTTAAAATATTTTTAACTTTACTGACTATTGCTGTAAGTCTTTATGCAGGTTTTATTTGGATGATAATGCTCGCATTAGCACGCTTTAATATAGTTTTGTCAGGCATAGTTTTTGCTGTTATTCC
>CALXSW010000198.1 GCA_944391255.1 uncultured Clostridia bacterium
ATTCTGCACTATCTTCCATCTGTCATACTCGTCAAATTCGCGTATGTCAACAAGTTCTGTTTTTATTCCAGTCATCTCATATATTTCATTTTCCGTATCTCTCAGTATGTTTACATCCATATTTCCATCACAGAACACTATGAACTCTATTATCTCCTCCTCAAACATATATATAACCGGAGTGAGAACACGCTCTGTTATTTTTTCTACCATATATGCAAGAATATTTTCCTCTATCATAGCAGCTCCTTCTCCATTCTGCGTATGGCGTCCCTGTACTCCGCCGCCTTTTCAAATTCAAGCTTTTCAGCCGCCTCAAGCATAAGCGCTTCCAGCTCCGCTATCTGCTTTCGTATATCCATAGCCGGACGATCCTGCTTTTCCACCGACTCCATAGGCTCAAGTATAGCCCGTATATCCTTTATTATAGTCTTTGGCACAATGCCGTGTTCCTCATTGAACTTCATTTGTATCTCACGGCGGCGCTGTGTTTCGCCTATCGCTCTGCGCATCGATTTAGTTTCCGAATCGGCGTACATTATAACTCTGCCCTCGGCATTTCTCGCCGCGCGTCCTATAGTCTGGATCAGCGACATCTCACTTCTCAAAAAGCCTTCCTTGTCCGCGTCAAGTATCGCCACAAGCGCCACCTCAGGAATATCCAGTCCTTCTCTTAACAGATTTATTCCCACAAGCACATCGTATATACCAAGCCTCAGATCCTTTATTATCTCTGTTCTCTCTATCGTTTTGATATCAGAATGCATATATGTGACCTTAATGCCTATCTCCTTAAGATAGTCTGTGAGATCCTCCGCCATCTTCTTTGTGAGCGTAGTAATAAGAACTCTGTATCCCTTTTCCGTCACATCCTTTATCTCGCCTATCAGATCATCTATCTGATGCTCTGTCGGTCTTACATCTATAACAGGATCAAGCAGTCCCGTAGGACGTATCACCTGCTCGGCGATAACTGTTGAATGTTCACGTTCGTAATCAGCCGGCGTTGCTGATGTAAATATCACCTGACAGAGCCGTTTCTCAAACTCGTCAAATTTCAAAGGCCTGTTGTCCGCCGCGCTCGGCAGACGGAATCCATACCGTATTAGTGTTTCCTTTCTCGCGCGGTCACCGTTATACATTCCCCTTACCTGCGGGAGCGTGACGTGCGACTCGTCTATTATCATAAGATAGTCGTCCGGGAAATAATCAAGCAGTGTGAACGGCGGCGAGCCTGCCTCCCTGCCGCTTATATGCCTTGAATAGTTTTCTATTCCCTGACAGAATCCTATCTCCTGCATCATTTCAAGATCATATCTCGTGCGCTGCTCTATTCGCTGCGCCTCGATAAGCATATCATTATCCTTGAAATATTTTACCTGCGCTTCCATTTCTTCCTCGATAGCAGCCATTGCGAGCATCATTTTATCAGCCGTCGTTACATAATGCGACGCCGGCATTATGACAGCGTGGCGGTATGTTCCTACTATCTCGCCCGTGAGGACGTTCACCTCGCATATCCTGTCTATCTCATCGCCGAAAAACTCAACTCTTATCGCGTTCTCGCCGTTATTTGACGGAAATATCTCTACAACGTCTCCGCGCACTCTGAATTTATTTCTGACGAAATTTATATCATTGCGCTCATACTGCATCTCAACAAGCTTTCTCAATATTTCATCTCTGTCGCGCTCCATACCCACTCTAAGGCTTAGCATAAGGTTCTTATAGTCGTCCGGATCTCCCAAACCGTATATACACGAAACGGACGACACTATAAGCACGTCCTTTCTTTCAAGCAGCGCGAACGTGGCGCTGTGACGCAGCTTATCGAGATTGTCGTTCGTCATAGCGTCCTTTTCTATAAATGTATCCGTCTGCGGAATATATGCCTCCGGCTGATAATAATCATAATAGCTCACGAAAAATTCAACGCAGTTATTCGGAAAAAATTCCTTGAACTCTGAACACAGCTGCGCCGCAAGCGTCTTATTATGAGCGAGAACTATAGTCGGCTTGTTCACCTGCTCGATTATATTTGCCATCGTGAACGTTTTGCCCGAGCCTGTTACTCCGAGCAGTGTCTGAAATTTTTCGCCTTTTTTTACGCCGTCTACAAGCTTTGCTATCGCCTCAGGCTGATCGCCTGCCGGTTTATAATCTGAAACAAGCTCAAATCTATCCATTTCTCATAACCTCCGTAGATCATTTCCGCTCTCTGTACCAACACGCATATACATTATCATGTCTATTATATAACACGAACATATGTTTGTCAATATATTATTTTATTACGCGTGAACCATGTTTTTACATCGTTTTTATTGCGTCCGTTATTTTACTTATCATCGACACTCTGTTAAACGGCGTCATAAAATAATACCCGTCAGCTATATCACACATTTTTTTCGCGATCTCCACGCTTATCTCTATCGCCGTGTTCTCCGACTCCTCACGCGACGCGTCAGGGCTGTATCTTGCTATTATTTCATCAGGCACGTTTATTCCCGGCATCTCATGCTTCATATACATCGCATTTCTGTAGCTCACAAGCGGCATTATACCGCACGCTATAACCGCGCCTGTCTTTTCTTTGAGCAGCGCAACTCTTTCTATATCCTCATCTGAATAAATTGGCTGTGTAAGGAAATACGAGCAGCCTGCCGCCATTTTCCTCTTCATCCTATCCGCTATAGCGTCCGGATTTGCGCCGCTGTAGTTCAGCGCTCCTCCGTAATATATAGGATCTTGCGCAAACAGCTCCTCATTCATCTGCCTTATATACTCCATGAGCTTTATTGAATTCATGTCGAACACGTTAGTTATAGTCTTTCTGTCCTCTATTCCTATCGGATCTCCTGTGATTATAAGCATATCGCGTATTCCGTTTATATGCGCTCCAAGCACCGCCGAGCGCAATCCTATTATATTTCTGTCGCGGCACGTTATATGCGGCATTACATTCACGCCCGCGTTTATTTTAAGATATGACGCCATTAGCGCCGATTCAGCTCTTGATCTCGCCATCGGTGAATCTGAAACGGTTATTATATCAACTCCGCTGCCTTTAAGAATACGCGCGCCTGTTAGAATACGCTCCGCGTCAGCGTTAAACGGCGCTTCAAGCTCCACTATAAGCGCTTTTTCATCTTTATTTTTAAGCTTTCTTATAAAATCCGATTCAGCCGCTTCTTTCTTTTCTTCCGTCTTGACTCCTATCCTCTTTTTCGGGATATCACTGATACCGTCAAGCAGCTTTCTCAATCCTTTTGTATATTCTGGAGTAGTTCCGCAGCAGCTTCCTATTATATTAACGCCCATTTTCAAAACCGGACTTATTTTTTCAACAAAATAATCAGGCGCGTCGGCATATGTCACTCTTCCCCTGTTTTCTATCATATATCCCGCGTTCGGCATAACCGCGAGAACACATTCATGCTCAAAGCTTATCCCGCTCAACAGCTTTGCCATATGCGCGCTGCTAAGACCACAGTTAAATCCCGCCGCGTCAAGAGAATCTACAGATGTCATAGTATATATCATTCTCTGCATTCCGTATCCGAATTTAGTATATCCGGTCGGGTTAAAAGAGAACATTCCGAGAGTAAATGATTCCGGACATTTTTCTTTTACATATTCTGAAAGCAGCTTTACAGGCTTGCTTTCAGCGAATGTTTCAAATGAAAACGAGGTGACTCCGCATTCAAGGAATGTGTCGGCTATCATGTAATACTCATTCATAGCTCTCTGCTCATCAGCCTCTCCGACATATCTCATAGGACCTATTGACGCGAATATCTCAACATCTCTGCCCGAGTTTTCCACCGCCTTTTTTGCGCAGCTGCACGCGGCTCTTATGCTGTTTCTGATCTCCTCCTCAGAACCAAATGTCATGCTGTTTGACGCGAATGTGTTCGTTCTTATAATGTCAGCGCCGGCATTTATATATTCCTCATGTATTCCCGTTATCCTCTCCGGCGCGAGAATACACGCCTCATCAACGCTGCAGCCGGACGGGTATTTCTGGTTATAATATGTACCCATCGCTCCGTCTGCAAGAAGCATTCTTCTCTTTAATTCTTTTCTTATATCCATTATCCGTTCCTTTCAATGTTCCGCAATCTATTTACAATATATTTTAATAGATACGCGCCGTTTTGTCAAGCTAATTCTTATCTTGACAAAACATAAAAAATGATGTAACATTAATTTATAGCTAAACACAAATAACGATCAATATATTTTAAGATGGAGATACTGATATGAAAAAAATATTACTATTTGGTGACTCAAATACATGGGGACATGATCCCGTTGATATGACGCGGCTTTCTGATCCGTGGCCGTCAGTTCTTGCGCGTCTTATGACGCAATACAGCTTCACCGCTGACGGAGTGTGCGGAAGAACAACAGAATACCCCGATCCTGCGGAGCCGGAAAACATTGATAAAATAGGACTTGCATCGTTTAAGCGCGATTACATAGACACCGGCAAAATAAAGGATTTTGATCTCGTCGTTATAATGCTCGGCACTAACGATCTTTTAAACGCCTCCGGCGCGAAACCTGAACAGATAGCGGAATCGCTGAAAAAATTCGCTGACATGATAAGGTCATCATCAAACCCTGAAATACTTATCATTTCTCCGATATTTATAAGGAGATCGTGCATGGATCACCCTATATTCAGCACGCTCTACAGCATGAGATCAGTGATTTATTCAGAAAAAACGGCTGAATTTGCAGAAGCGATGGCAAAAAAAGAAAATCTTCATTTTATGGACGCATCAAAATTTGCTCAGGCGTCTGATATAGACGGCATACATCTCGATCCCGCCGGCCACGAAAAGCTCGCCAAAGCCGTGTATGATAAGATAAGCGATATTTTGGGATAAATTCGTAGATGATAATCTTATATTTATAAAAAGTGTGGAACAGTCTTTGCACTATTCCACACTTTTATACAAATCTT
>CALXSW010000199.1 GCA_944391255.1 uncultured Clostridia bacterium
GACTGCTACAGCGGAGAAAGCGGACAGATCACGCAGGAAAAACTGTTTAAGTTTTTTGACGAGCAGGGCAGGATCCTCGCTCTTCGTCCTGATTTTACAACGTCGATAGCGAGAATGGCTGCTACAAAGAAGGTTGGCGACGTTATGCCGCTAAGATATATGTACACCGGAAATGTGTTCAGAGCCGAGCATACGGACGGAGCGAGAAGAAGAGAGATAACGCAAAGCGGAATAGAGCTTATAGGCTCATATTCGCCGAGCGCCGATGCTGAGGTCATAGCGGCGGCAATGGAGGCTGTAGAGGCTCTTGGCATAGAGGAATTTTCAATGGAGATAGGTCAGGTCGCGTTCTTTAACGGTCTTATAGATCAGTGCGGACTTGATGCTGAAACGACTGAAAAGCTCCGTTCAAGAATAGACTCAAAGGATTCGCAGGGAATAAAGACAATAGTTGATAAGCTGAATATAGAAGATGATGTAAAGCAGATCATGATAGAGCTTCCTTATCTTTTCGGCGGTCTTGAGGTGCTTGACAAGGCGAACGTGCCTGGACTTAACGAAACGTCAAAGATAGCTCTTGACAACATAAGAAGAATATACGAGCTTTTGTGTCTGTATAATTTTGAGGATTATATTTCAATAGACCTTGGAATGCTCCAGAGTATCGACTATTATACAGGTTCTATATTCAAGTGCTATACTCACGGCGTCGGCTTCCCTATAGCGGCAGGCGGCAGATATGATAATCTGATGGGACAGTTCGGCATGCCTAAGGGCGCTGTAGGCTGCGCTTTCGGCGTAAACAGACTCATGCAGGTGTATGACGGCGAGGGACATATCGTTCCGACAACGCTTATATACGCTGAGAAGGATGCGGAGGGTATAGCTTACGAGGTCGCATATGTTCTGCGTGATGACGAGTGTCTGGCTGAGATGTATATAGGCGGCGGATCATACGATGACGCTGTCAGATACGCTATAGCAAAGCAGGCGGCATGTATAATAAGAGTGTTCCCTGACAGAAATCTTGCAATGCATGATTTTATTATGAATAAGGACACAGAGGTAACGGTTGACGAGTTTTTGTATAATGAGGGCTACGGATATTCTGAGGAGGAGCTTGCAAACGGAATAGATATTCCTGTGAGCTTCGCGGGCGGAAACGATCCGACACCGCAGGATCTCGGATACAGACAGTTTTAAATATATATTGAAAGGTAAAGGATAGAATGAGATATTTAACAGTAGCTCTCGCAAAGGGACGTCTTGCGGAGCTGGCGATGGATATTTTCATGTCGATAGGCATGGACTGTTCGGAAATGAAAGAGAAATCGAGAAAGCTTATATTTACAGACGAAAAGAACAAGATGAAATTTATCCTTGTAAAAGCGTCTGACGTGCCTACATATGTTGAATACGGCGCGGCCGATATAGGCATCGTCGGAAAGGACACGCTGCTTGAAGAGGGAAGAAATCTCTATGAGATGGTCGATCTCGGATTTGGAAAATGCGATATGTGCGTATGCGGCAGACCGGAGCTTAAGGGCAAGCTTGACGAGATACCGCATCTTAAAGTGGCGTCAAAATATCCGAATATAGCGAGAAGATATTTCCAGGAGGAAAAAGGTCAGACTATAGAGATAATCAAGCTCAACGGTTCTGTGGAGCTTGGACCGCTTGTAGGTCTTTCTCATGTTATAGTTGATATTGTTGAAACGGGCGCTACGCTTCGTGAAAACGGTCTTGACGTGCTTGAAAAGGTATGTCCTTTAAGCGCAAGACTTATCGTGAACAAGGTCAGCATGAAGATGGAAAAGGAAAGAATAATGAGCATGGTAAAGGCGTTCAGCGAAAAAACGTCTGAAAATTGATAGGAAGGAGCAGAACAAGATATGAGAATTTATCCGGCTATCGATATAAAGGACGGACAGTGCGTAAGACTTTTAAGAGGAAGCTTTGACAATGTCACGGTATATGGAAATGATCCGGCTGAAATGGCGAAAAAATGGCAGGCAGAAGGCGGGGAATTCATACATGTGGTAGATCTTGACGGAGCGCTCAAAGGTCATGGCGTGAACGCTGAGGCGATAAAGAAGATATGCGAGAGTGTAAGCGTGCCTGTGCAGACGGGCGGCGGAATACGGACGATGGAGGATATAGAGGCTAAGCTCGCATGCGGTATAAACCGTGTGATAATCGGCACAAAGGCGGTATCTGATTCGGAGTTCGTGAGAAGAGCTGTTGAAAAATACGGCGATAAAATAGTTATTGGCATTGATGCAAAGGACGGAATGGTTGCCATAGAGGGTTGGGAAAAGACCTCGGAATGGAAAGCTGTTGATTTTGCGAAAAAGATGGAAGAAATAGGCGTAAGAACGATCGTTTATACCGATATAGCAACTGACGGAACGTTGCAGGGACCGAACGTTCAGGCGATGAAGGAAATGGCAGACAGCGTTGATGTGGACATTATAGCATCAGGCGGAGTCGGAAGTATTGAGCATATAAAGGCGCTGCTCCCTACAGGCGTTGAGGGTGTAATTGTCGGCAGAGCTTTATATACTGATTCGGTCGATCTGAAGGAAGCTATTGAGGTCGCGAAATAAGGAGAATACAGATGCTTGCTGTAGAACGCAGAAAACATATTGAAGAAATAATAAATAAAAATAAAAGTATTCTTGTAACAGATATAGCTAAGCAGTTTGAAGTCACGACAGAAACAATAAGAGGCGATCTTCTGAAACTTGAGAAACAGGGCGTATTGATCAGGACTCACGGCGGGGCTATCCTCGCGGAGGGATCAGGTCAGGAGCTGAGCTTTAACGAGAGAGATGTTGTAAATTCAGAGGCGAAACAGAGGATAGGAAAACGCGCGGCGGAGATGATACGCGACGGCGAAACTGTTTTTCTTGACGCATCTACTTCATCACTGCATCTTGCGCGACATCTTAAAGATAAAAAAAGTTTGACTGTAATAACTAACGCTGTCAATATAATCATGGAGCTTGCGGATTGTGAAAATATCCGACTTATATCAACGGGCGGTCAGCTCACACCGAAAAATATGTCGTTTGTGGGAAGATTTACCGAGAAGATGATCAGAAGGAATCTAGCTGCGAATAAGTGCTTTTTCTCATGCAGAGGCGTCACTATCTCTCGCGGACTTGTCGATTCATCGGAAGATGAGGCGGAAATAAAGAGAGCTATGCTTGACTGTTCAGACTCAGCCGTTTTCCTATGCGATCATAATAAGCTCGGAAGAATGGCGATACCGGTTATCGCGCCGCTTGACAGGATAGACGTTTTTATAACAGACGTGAAGTTTGATGATGAATGGCAGAGCAAGCTTGAAGAGCTTGATATAAATATCATTAATGTTTAAAATAAAATCATGTAAAAAAGACCGCATCAGTATTGTGAAAAACGCTGATGCGGTTGTTTGCTGATATTCGGAGGTGTTTATGGCGGCAAAGAAATTTTACGCTGTGAAAAGCGGGCGCGAGCCGGGAATATACACGGTGTGGAAAGATTGTCAAAAACAGGTGATAGGCTATAAGGGCGCTCAGTTCAAGGGGTTTATGACTCTTGAGGAGGCTCAGCGGTATATGCACGGAGCGGACAGCGGCGCGTCATACGAGCCGAGAGATGGAGCTGTTGTGGCGTATGTTGACGGAAGCTATAATATACGGACAAAGGCTTTTTCGTATGGAGCTGTGATATTTGACGGCGGCAGCGAGATAACGATGTCGGAGGCTTTTGAAGATGAAGAGCTTGCGGCGATGCGAAATGTCGCGGGCGAGATAAACGGCTCAATGGCCGCGATGCGCTATTGCGTGGAGCATGGAAAGCGTATGCTCGATCTTTATTACGATTATGAGGGCATAGCGAAATGGTGCACAGGCGAATGGAAAACGAATAAAACAGGCACTGTGGCATACAAGGAATATTATGATTCTGTAAAAGATCGGCTCGATGTGCGTTTTGTCAAAGTAAAGGGACATTCGGGCGATAAATATAACGATATGGCTGACCGTCTTGCGAAAGACGCTGTCGGCATAGAATAATAAAGGAACAACGGAGGAAAGAAAATGGAAAAAACAGGTGCGAATAAAATGGGCGTAATGCCTGTAAATAAACTTCTGATATCGATGTCGCTGCCGATGATGATATCAATGCTTGTGCAGGCGTTGTATAATATCGTTGACAGTATATTCGTTTCACAGATATGCGAGGACGCTCTTACGGCTGTATCTATGGCGTTCCCGATGCAGACGCTTCTGATAGCGTCAGCAACAGGCACAGGCGTCGGTGTAAACGCGCTTTTGTCGCGTTCTCTCGGTGAAAAGAACAAAGAGATGGCAAACAAGGCGGCGGCAAACGGACTATTCATATATATTATAGCGTTTGTTGTATTCTTTATAGTTGGAATATTTGCCGTAAAGCCGTTCTATGTATTCCAGACAGGTGACGCGTCATCTCAGATCACTCAGTTTGGTAATGAATATTTGACTTGCGTATTGATGGCATCGCTTGGAATGTATATCCAGATGTACAGCGAAAGACTTCTTATATCAACAGGAAGAACTATATACACAATGTTTACGCAGGGTATAGGCGCTATAATAAATATAATTCTTGACCCGATCATGATATTCGGTCTGCTTGGATTCCCTGAGCTTGGAGTTCTCGGCGCCGCTGTCGCAACTGTTACAGGTCAGTGGGTTGCAGCAGCTATCGCTGTATTTATAAATATAAAGAAGAACCACGATGTGAAGATAAATGCCTCGATGGTTCTCCATCCGGAGGGAAAGGTTGTAAAGACGATACTTGCTGTTGGAATACCGTCGATGATAATGCAGGCTATAGGTTCAGTTATGACATTCTCATTCAACAAGATACTCATAATGTTCTCATCTACTGCCGTTGCCGTATTCGGCGTATACTTCAAGCTGAATTCTATAATATTCATGCCTATATTTGGTCTTAATAACGGTCTTGTTCCTATAATAGCGTATAACTACGGCGCAGGCAACAGAAAGAGAATTACAAAGGTAATAAGATACGGAATTATGTACGCGACGGCGCTCATGATAATAGGACTTATATTGATAGAGGTATTCCCTGATTCAATGCTTATGCTGTTCAACGCGTCAGAGAATATGCTTTCTATCGGTATTCCGGCTCTCAGGATCATATGTATAAGCTTTATCTTCGCCGGCGCATGTATCGTTTTGTCGTCAGTGTTCCAGGCGTTCGGTCATGGCATATTGAGTATGTTCGTTTCGCTTGCAAGACAGCTCATAGTTCTTCTGCCGGCAGCGTACATACTCGCGCGCATAGGTATGGCTCATGGCGGAGATGTATCATATGTATGGTGGTCGTTTGATATAGCCGAGCTTGTATCGATAACGCTTAGTGTCATATTCTTCAGATATTTGTATAATAAGGTAATATCAAAGATACCTGAGGGGAATGATTAATAAAAGGCGCGGCTGTGAGCGCGATAAAATGTTAATTTCCGGTTGAAATGTATGATAATGTATGCTATAATATCTATAACTAAGTTGCTGATGGGATCGTCCGGATATGTGATCTGCCAGTAAAGGTCACTCGTGACACTCATCGGATATGGCTGCGGCGGCGTGAGCTGTTATCACGCTTTGATCGTATTTAAATTATATTATAAAATGGGAGATAATATGAAAGACAAAGTATCTATTGTAAAATGTGATACGTATGAAAAATGCCGCGAGGGTATAGATGAGGCGCTCCGTCTCATCGGCGGAATAGAAAGATTTGTAAAGCCGGGAGATAAGGTCGTAATAAAACCGAATCTCGTTTCAAAGAAGGAGCCGGGCAAGGCTATAACTACAAATCCGGAGTTTGTAAAAGCGGTCGTGCATATAGCGGAGGCGGCAGGCGGTATAGTCACAATAGCCGAAAGCCCGGGCGGACCGTATAACAGGACGATGCTTAACGCCGTATACGGAGCGTGCGGAATGAACTATGCCGTAGAGGGCACAAACGCCCAGCTCAATTACAGCACTGACTTTACAGAGGTAGACCATAAGGACGGTCATACTGTTAAGAGGATCCCTATAATAGATCCTGTGCTTGACGCTGACGTGGTGATAAATCTTCCTAAGCTCAAAACTCATGCGATGACAAGCTATACGGGAGCGGTAAAAAATCTTTTCGGAGTTATCCCCGGCACATATAAGGCGGAGCTTCATTTCAGACTTGATGACAGGAAAGCGTTCTGCTCAATGCTTGTAGATCTTTGCGAGAGAGTGGGATCAGTTCTCACGATAATGGACGCGATCGACGGCATGGAGGGAAACGGCCCTACATCGGGAACGGACAGGCATATAGGTCTTGTGCTCGCGTCAGAAAATCCGTATGAGCTTGATATGGCGGCATGTGATATAATAGGCTATGAAACAGATGAGGTAGATACTGTCAGATTTTCTATAGAGCGCGGCCACGCGGTAAGCAGCTATGACGAGCTGAATATAGTCGGATGCGATATAGCAGATGTAATGATACCCGATTTTGCAAAGCCGGAAAGTCATTTCAATCTTTTAAAGCTTGTAAATCTTCCTTCGGCTCTAAACGCATTCTTTGTGAACAAGCTTGCGTCAAGACCGGAGATACAATATAAAGAGTGTATATCATGCGGAGAATGCGCGAGATGCTGTCCGCCTAAGGCTATAAGCATGGACAGCGGCAGACCTGTTATAAACAGGCAGGAGTGCATAAGGTGTTTCTGTTGTCAGGAGCTGTGCCCGAAAAGCGCTGTTAAGATAAAGAGATCTCTGCTTAACAAATTCATGATAAAAATAGTAAGATAACAGCAGAAATGCTGTAAAGGGGAAATACGATGTTTAATGTAGTTCTTGTCGAGCCGAGAATACCGCAGAACACCGGAAATATCGCCAGAACATGCGCGGCGACAGGGTGCGGTCTTCATATAGTAAAGCCGACAGCATTTGAAATAACAGATAAAAATCTTAAAAGAGCGGGTCTGGACTATTGGCAGTATTTAAATGTTCAGTATTACGACGGTCTTGATGATTTCTTCGCCAAGACAGCTCCGACGGGCGCGAGATATTATTACGCCACAACGAAAGCTCCGCACACATATGTTGATGTGGAATATAAGGATAATGATTATCTTCTCTTCGGCAGAGAGGACGCGGGACTTCCGGAGGAGCTTTTGTATGAGCATGAGGAACGCTGTATAAGGATACCGATGATAAAAGAGGCGAGAAGTCTTAACTTGTCAAATTCAGTAGCTATCATAGTGTATGAGGCGATGCGTCAGATGGGATTTGAGAATCTTAAGGATCTCGGTCAGCTCACAAAATTCACATGGTAATGATATAAAAATAAAATCGAAAAAATAAAGGAGTAATACAAAGATGAAGTATATTGTAATTCTCGGAGACGGAATGGCAGATTATCCTGTCGATTACTTTGACGGCAAGACGATACTTGAGGTAGCCGACAAGCCGACAATAGACTATATGTGCGCTCACGGCGAGCTTGGTATGTGCAAAACGGTGCAGGATGGAATGAAGCCGGGATCAGATGTGGCAAATCTTTCAGTAATGGGATATGACACAAAGAAATGCTACAGCGGACGTTCACCATTAGAGGCGGCGTCTATAGGCGTTGAGATGCTCGACGATGACGTGACATTCAGAACGAACCTCGTAACATTGTCAGATGAGGAGAATTATGCCGATAAAACTATGGTAGACTATTCTTCGGGCGAGATAACAACAGAGGAAGCGGCTGAGCTTGTAAACGCTGTCGCAGAAAAGCTGAACACTGATAAGATAAAGTTCTATCCGGGTATAAGCTACCGTCATCTCTGCGTATGGAACGGCGGTTCAACTAATGTAGAGCTTACGCCTCCTCATGATATTTCAGACAGAGTTATAGGCGACTATCTACCTAAGGGCGATAACGCTGAAAAGCTTCTCGAAATGATGATCGAGTCTGAAAAGATATTGAAGGATCACCCGATAAACAAGAAGAGAGTTGAAAAAGGTCTTAACCCTGCCACATCATTCTGGGTATGGGGCGAGGGTACAAAGCCGCATGTGGATAATTTCAAGGAAAAGTATGGTCTTGATGGCGCGGTCATTTCGGCTGTAGACCTTATAAAGGGTATCGCAAAATGCGCGGGCATGAGATCAATAGATGTTCCGGGCGCTACAGGAAACTGTGAAACAAACTGGGACGGCAAGGCTCAGGCGGCGCTTGACGCTCTGCTTGACGGAAATGATTTTGTGTATGTGCATATGGAAGCTCCGGACGAGATGGGACATCAGGGCAAGCCTGATAAGAAAAAGTTCGCTGTTGAAACGATCGACAGCAAGGTCGTGAAGTTCCTCAAAGATGAGCTTGAAAAGAGAAATATCGATTATAAGATGCTCATTATGCCGGATCACCCGACACCGATCTCATTAAAAACACATGTAAGCGATCCTGTACCATATATAATCTACGATTCAACAAATACAGATAACGGATCGGGACTTACATATACGGAAGAAAACGGAAAATCTACAGGGGTGTATATTGAAAAGGGATATACTCTCATGGATAAGTTTTTAGGTAAATGATCCGTCCTCAGAGAGCGAGGTGGGAGATATGAAATTTATAGGGAATTTAAAAAAGGTGATCGTTATAGCGGTATGTATAGCGGTTGTAGTTCTGCTCGTTATTTTTGCGGGCCCGTTTGTGCTTAAAGCGGCTGTGTATCTGTTCAGTCTGCTTTCGCCGTTCATATTCGGTTACTTTGTAGCGTATCTTATAAATCCGGTGGCTGACAGGCTGCAGAAAAAACTTAAATTTCCACGCGGACTGTCGGCGGCTTTGCTTGTTATCCTGACGTTTGCAGCAATGGTCGGGATAATAGGCGGTATAGGATATAAGCTGTTTGAGGAAGTAAAGAATCTGTATCTGCAGTCGCCTCAGATAGCTGATAATCTTTATAATGCATGGGTAGATTTTAGTTCAAAGTGGAGCAATCTGTATTTTGATATGCCGGAGAGCGTTCAGGTCGCCATAGATAATATGATGACTGATCTAAAGGAACAGACTTCGAGCATAGTCACGAATATACAGTTTGTAAATGCCGCGCAGGGATTTGCGAAGGCTTTGCCTAACGGCATAATATGGACAGTCATATTTTTGCTGTCAATATTTTTCATGGTTTCGCAGCGTGAGGAAACGCATAGGATAATAAGCGCTGTTCTCGGTGAAAGGATAAGCGCAAAGGTTTCGCTTATAAAGCAGGAGTTCAGAGTTTATCTCGGCGGATACGTTAAAGCTCAGATAATATTGATGTTTATCGTGTTTGTAATAACCGCGATAGTGCTTGCGGCGCTCGGCGCTCCGTATTCTCTCGTTGTTGCCGCGGCGACGGCTATCTTGGACGCTCTGCCGTTTTTCGGCAGCGGCCTTACGCTTATGCCGCTCGCGGTCGTATATTTTATCTCGGGCAATATGAAGCTCGGTATAGGCTATGTGTCGGTATATCTCGCCACAATGCTTATGAGAAGATTTCTTGAGCCTAAGCTCGTAAGTGATAAAATGGGGTTCAATCCCGTGTTGACGCTTATATCTATGTATGCCGGATATAAGTGGTGGGGTGTAGGCGGTCTTATCATAGGCCCTATTATCCTGATGGTGATAATAAGTCTGGGCAAGGTCGGATTTTTCGATACACCGCTCCGTATACTGCGCGAGCTGCTCGGATTTATAAAACGTGAATTCAGTATGCTGTTTAATTATATAAATAATATACTGACAGGCAAGGACTGATTTTATCAGTCGGATATATTGTGAAAGGATTTAATGATCAGCAATGGAAAAAGAAAAGTTTTATTTGACTACCGCTATTGCGTATACTTCAAAGACTCCGCATATCGGTAACACATATGAATTGGTTTTATCGGACGCCATAGCGCGTTATAACCGATATATAGGCAAGGACGTGTATTTCCTCACAGGAACTGACGAGCATGGTCAGAAGATACAGGAGATAGCGGAGGAGCAGGGTATAACACCTCAGCAGCATGTTGATAAAATCGCCGGTGAGATAAGAGATATCGCCGATATGCTAAAGATCAGCTATGACGGGTTCATAAGAACGACTGACGAGCATCATGTGAAAACAGTCCAGAAGATATTCAAGCGTTTATACGATCAGGGCGATATATATAAGAGCGAGTATGAGGGCTGGTACTGCACACCGTGTGAATCATTCTGGACAAAGACTCAGCTAAAGGACGGCTGCAAATGCCCTGACTGCGGCAGAGAGGTTCAAAAAACAAAGGAAGAAGCATATTTCTTCAAAATGTCAAAATATCAGAAGCAGCTTGAAAAGCATATCGAGGAGCATCCGGAGTTTATACAGCCTGAATCAAGAAAGAATGAGATGTTAAATAACTTTATAAAGCCTGGTTTGCAGGATCTTTGCGTTTCAAGAACAAGCTTTAACTGGGGTATTCCTGTAGAATTTGATCCTAAGCATGTAGTATATGTGTGGATAGACGCGCTTTCAAACTATATAACGGCTCTTGGCTATGGTGTCGATGAAAAGAGCGAGCTTTACAAGAAATACTGGCCGGCTGATGTTCATATAATCGGAAAGGATATTCTGAGATTCCATACTATATACTGGCCGATAATGCTTATGGCTCTCGGAGAGCCGCTGCCTAAGCAGGTATTCGGTCATCCGTGGATGCTTTTCGGAGAGGAAAAGATGAGCAAGTCGAGAGGAAATGTTATATACGCTCAGGATCTTGTGCGTCATTTTGGCGTTGACGCGGTGAGATATTATATGCTCCATGAAATGCCGTTCGCTCAGGACGGAACTATAACATATGAGGTGTTTATGAGCCGCTATAACAGTGATCTTGCAAATACTCTCGGAAATCTTGTTACAAGAACTGTAGCCATGGTAAACAAGTATTTTGGCGGCGAGATACAGCCGGGCGACGTTGCGGGCGAGTTTGACGATGATCTTAAGAATGTGGCATTGTCAGCGGTAGAAGCGGTGAGAAAGAAGATGTCAACATTCCATGTGGCTGACGCTCTTGACGAGATATGGAAGATAGTAAACAGAGCGAACAAGTATATAGATGAAACTACGCCGTGGATCCTTGCTAAGGACGAGGCTACAAAGCCAAGACTCGGAACTGTTCTCTATAACCTTATCGAAACTATAAGAATAATATCATCACTTCTCACATCTTATATGCCTGACACTGCTGAAAAGATAGCGTCAACTATAGGCGCGTCAGATCTTTCATATGAAAGCGTAAAGGAATTCGGCATGACAAAGGCGGGTGAAAAGGTAGGAAACGCTGATGTTATGTTTGCGAGAATAGATACCGATAAAAAGCTTGAGGAGCTTGCGGCTGAGATGGAAGCAAATGCAGAGCCTGAAATAGAGATAGCTCCGTATAAGGATCATATCGAGTTTGACGAATGGGAAAAGCTTGATATAAGAGTCGGAAAGGTTCTTGAATGTGAGCCTGTGAAGAAGTCTAAGAAGCTTCTCAGATTTACTCTTGAGGTAGGAAGTGAAACAAGACAGATACTTTCAGGTATCTCACAGTTCCACAAGCCGGAGGAGCTTATAGGAAAGAATGTTGTGTTTATAGCAAATCTCAAGCCGAGAAAGATGATGGGACTTGAATCGCACGGTATGATACTTTCAGCTGAATATCAGGACAAGCTTACCGTGCTTACAACGCTTAATGACGTTCAGTCAGGCGCTGAAATAGTATAAAAGTTTGAAAAAAGATAGGCGGCGCATCGCACGGTATTCGCAAGCTCGCATACACAAGTATAGTCTCGCTTGCTCAACCGCACGATATGTGTTCACCGCCAAGTGAGGCGGACACCGCAGGTGGCTTTTGCGCAGCAAAAGTGATGAAAAGCCTCTCTTTTCTCAAACGGTTTTGAGAAAGGAGTTCATGGTCATAAATTTGAATAAACAGCGAGGCTATGGCAGAATAATTATATTTTGCCGTAGCCTGTTTATATGTGGGAGGGAGTGATCGTTTATGAACGAGCAGGAGCAAAAACGATTGAAAATGATAACACAGCCTGTGGAATCGCTTATATTAAAGCTCGCGATACCTACTATAGCGAGTATGCTCGTATCACAGTTCTACAATATGGTAGACACTTTTTTTATAGGAAAAATGAATAACACATCGGCGACGGGCGCTGTCGGAGTAGTATTTTCGGCGATGGCTATAATACAGGCTATAGCTTTTCTGTTTGGTTTTGGTTCCGGAAATTATATGTCAAGACTTCTTGGAAGAAAAGATGTAAAAACGGCGTCTGAAGTTGCGGTCATGGGATTTGTATGCGTTTTTACGGCCGGAGTGATAATCGCGGTCGTAGGTCATATATTTCTTGATCAGTTTACAAGTATGCTCGGCTCTACCGAAACGATACTTCCGTATGCCAAGCAGTATCTCGGTATAATATTGTTTGGCGCGCCGTTTATAATGTCGTCGTTCGCGCTTAATAACCAGCTCAGATTCCAGGGTAACGCAATATATGCGATGGTCGGGATAATTTCGGGCGCTGTAATAAATATCGTGCTTGATCCGATATTTATATTCGCGCTTGATATGGGCATAAGCGGCGCGGCGCTCGCGACTGTTATAGGTCAGGTCATATCATTCTGTCTGCTGTGGGCAGCGATGAGAAAGAGCGACGCTATAAATATAGAATTTAAAAATTTCAAGCCGAAATGGAGATATTTAAAGGAGATATTCCTTGGCGGTCTGCCGTCACTGTTCAGACAGGGAATAGCCGGAGTAGCCACTATGAGTTTAAATCATGCCGTAGCGCCGTACGGTGACGCGGCTATAGCGGCATTTTCGGTAGTGCAGAGATTTATGATGTTTGCAAACAGCGCGCTTATCGGGTTCGGACAGGGATTTCAGCCTGTATGCGGATTTAATTACGGCGCGAGGGAATACGGGCGAGTGAGGAAAGCGTTTTGGTTCTGCGTAAAAGCCGGAACAGCATTTCTGCTTTTAGTAGCGGTCGTCGCTTTTATATTTGCACCGTCAATAGTCGCGCTGTTCAGAAACGATCCTGACGTAATAAAAACGGGAACGACAGCACTGAGAGTACAATGCTGCACATTCCCGTTGGGGGCGCTTGTTGTAATATCAAATATGATGCTCCAGACGACAGGCAGGACGCTAAGCGCGTCAGTTCTCGCATTGTCGAGGCAGGGACTGTGGCTTATTCCGGCAGTCCTGCTTCTGCCGGCTGTGTTCGGCTTAAACGGAGCCGTTGCCGCTCAGCCTACAGCTGATGTGCTGTCGTTCGCGCTGGCGATACCTATAATAATATCTGCGCTCAAAAATATGAGCAGAGAAAAAGTTTGAAAAAAGATAGGCGGCGCATCTTACACGGGAGCGCTCACTCGCGTACACAAAGTACAGCCTCGTTCACGCTCTCGCACGATCTGAACGGTTTTAATTCAAACTTGGTTTTGTGAAAGGAATTAATGGTCATAAATTTGAATTTAGATAAATTTTAAACTCGGAAAAAATCGAGTTTATCTGCCATATCCGGCGCTGCCGCCAAGCTCCTCCTCTATGCGGAGGAGCCTGTTGTATTTTGCGACTCTGTCGGTACGCGCCGGAGCGCCTGTTTTTATCTGACCGGCGTTTACTGCTACGGCGATATCGGCGATCGTGGTGTCCTCTGTTTCTCCGCTGCGGTGCGATATAACGGCGCTGTATCCGGCTTTATGCGCCATTTCTATAGCGTCAAGCGTCTTTGTCAGTGTTCCTATTTGATTTATCTTTATAAGAATGGAGTTTGCTGACGCGTGGTTTATTCCATATTTAAGCCTTTCCGGATTTGTAACGAACAGATCATCGCCTACGAGCTGTACCTTATCGCCTATTTCCGCAGTGAGTCTTGAAAAGCCGTCAAAGTCATTTTCGCCAAGCGGATCCTCTATTGAAAAAATCGGGTATCTTCTTACGAGATCACTCCAATAATCTATAAGCTCATCTGATGTTTTTGTTTCTCCCGATTTTGGAAGTCTGTAAATATTCCCGTCAGCCCATTCGGAGGCAGCGGCGTCTATTGCTATTTTAAATTCATCATCAGGTCTGTATCCGGCATCTCTTATCGCTTCAAGTATAAGATCAAGCGCTTCCTCGTCGGCGGATAGATCAGGCGCAAAACCGCCCTCGTCAC
>CALXSW010000200.1 GCA_944391255.1 uncultured Clostridia bacterium
GAGAAAAGCAGTATATCGCTTGAACGCACGCTTCCCGAAAAATACTGTATCGTGACGAACGGCAGCTCTATAGTATCATATTTAAGATAATTTATAGCCATCGTGAGAATGAACGGCCATGCGATCGCAAGATATATGACAAGCGAAATAACGATATTCTGCCATGTCAGTTTTTTCTTTATAAAATAATAGACAGCGACCGCCAAAAGGAATAAAGGAATAGTATATATCGTTATACCATAGCAATACATACAAAGTCCGAAAAAGATCATAGATATATATGTATATCTCATCTTCTTTGTAAGGCCTTTATTTAAGAAATACAAACCTGCCATAAAGAAATGCGGCAGGAGATTACAGTCAAGCGCCCAGCGGCTCTGAACGAGATGCCATGGGTTTATCGCAACGATAAGCGCGGCTATCAGACCGGCGCCCTTTCCGAAAACGTCTTTGACAAATAAAAAGAAAAACGCAGCGCCGCCAAGACTTGCCAAAACCTGAGGAAGACGCGCTGTAACAGCGTTCAATCCGCCTATCTTTACAAAAAACGCGATAAGATAGGAGAGGAGAGAGCTCATCTGACCATAGCCCCACGCGTAAAGATGCGCCGGCATAAATGTTCCGAATCTGTCTGTAGCGTAATCGGCGAGCGCCTTTCCGTCAACAGCCGCCATCGCCCCGTCCTGATTGAATCCGCCCGGCACATCGCCGAATTTCCAGAAACGTATCAAAATACCAAAAACAGCTATGATGCCTATAAGTATATAATACAGTTTTTTTGAATCTATCGTGAAATCCTTTACGGACATACACGGGAGCTTTTTAAACTCCGGTCGTTTCGGCGCGTTTTTTTTCTTGCCGTGAGTGTTCTTTTTATTTGGATACTTCTTATCTAAATATGCCGGCATTATTACCTCGTTATATAGTCTCAGACACATATTGCCGAGAGCAAATATAACGGTCAGCAAAACCGCTATGTAAAAGATACTGTTAATCGTTTCCATATTACTTTATCATTTATCCTTTCTCCCTGTTTTTAGAATGGGTCAATCGTCCTTTTCTTTTTCCGACTTTATGATCCTGCTTATTATATACCGCGGTCTGTTCTTTGTTTCCTCGTATATCTTCTTTATATATATGCCGAGGATACCGACACACATAAGCATTATCGCGCTTGTTATAAGCTGTATCAAGATCACCGTCGTGAATCCTGACTGCGCGTTGCCCGTAAACTTCATATACAATGTCTGCAATGCCATTATAACGGCAAAGATCAAAAATAAAAATCCCGTCACAGACGCTATATGCAGCGGAGCCGCCGTATACGATGTCACAGAATCTATAGCAAACGAGATAAGTCCCTTTGCCGACCATTTCGACTCGCCCTCAAGCCTGTCCGCGACATCAAATTCAAACTTATAGCGCTTAAATCCTACCCATGTTGACATACCGCGGAAAAACGTCTGCTTTTCCGGCATCGACTTCCACGCATCGATCGCCGCTCTGTCAAGCAGTCTGAAATCAGACGCGTTATTCAGATCTATTCCCGACGTCTTTTTCAATATATTATAAAACGCGACAGAACAGAAATTATATATAAATCCCGTCTTCTGCCTTTTCTTTTTCACGCCTTCGACGACCTCCCAGCCCTGTTCCCAGAGCTTGTACATCTCCGGTCTGACCTCGGGCGGGAACTGCGTAGCCGCGTCAAGACATATAGCGCAGTCGCCCGACGCGTTGTCAAGTCCCGCGCAGAGCGCGCTCTCCTTACCGAAATTGCGTGAAAACGCTATGCCGATTATTCCGCTGTATTTATCCTTTATATCCGATATCTCATTCCACGCGTTGTTTTTAGAGCCGTCGTCAACAAGAATTATCTCGTATTCTATACCTGCATTTACGAGAATATCTATTACGCGCTTTATCGATGGCTCAAGATTTACCTCGTTATACACGGGGATTATTACCGATAGCTTTTTCATTACCTGATATCCGTTTACCCTTTCAATTTATCTCAGCAGATTATATACTTCGCTCCTAAGCTCATAGTCCGTGTCAAAAAGTCCGCGTATAGCCGCTGTTCTCGTCTTTGCGCCGCGTGACTTTATCCCGCGCGCCGTCATACAGCTATGCTCGCCCTCAACTATTACTATGACGTCCTCCGTCTGACACACCTTCTGTATTATCTCCGCTATATCAGCGCCTATCCGCTCCTGAAGCTGAAGACGCTTTGCGACCATATCGCATATTCTCGCGATCTTTGAAAGACCTATGACGCGGCCGTTAGGGATATAGCCGACATGGCATTTCATATTGTACATAAGCGCGAGATGATGCTCGCAGTAGCTGAATACCTCTATGTCCTTTACAAGCACAAGATCGTTTGATGAAACGTCCTCAAAGCATTTATTGAACATCGCGGCTATCTCATCATTCGTATACCGCATACCTTCAAATATTTCATCGTACATTCTCGCCACTCTGTCCGGAGTTTCTCTTAATCCCTCACGCTCCGGATCATCGCCTATAGCTTCTATAAGAGTGCGTATAGCGCCCTTTATTTTTTCATGATCAAATTCTTTTTTCATATATGACCGTCAATTCCTTTCGCAAAACTAAGTTTGAATTAAAACCGTTCAGAGCGTGCGAGAGCGTGAGCGAGACTGTACTTTGTGTACGCGAGTGAGCGCTCCCGTGCGAGATGGGCGGTTTTTATTCAAACGTCCCTCCTACAAAGAACCTGTGATTATCTCGGAAGAGCACACGTCTGAACTCCATTCACACTGA
>CALXSW010000201.1 GCA_944391255.1 uncultured Clostridia bacterium
AGGCTATAATTCATATCGCCTGCGAGGTAGGAGGCAAGGATCATGCGCGCAAGGTTATAAAGGCGCTTGAATCGAACGGATATAAGGTTACAATGGAATAAATATATTTTTCGTTCAGACGAAAGAAAATATGTGCGACAGCACGGAAGCTGAGATGGGGAATCAGTTTTGTTTCTGCTTTTTACGGCATGATACAGAACCGTTTTTTGCGGCATTTGTACCGCGGATGAAAGGCGGCGGTTTTTTTGATAAAAAAGGGATTAATCACATTGATATATGAAGCGGCATCTATCCAGAGATGGAATGACCATATACGTCCATGGACAGGTTTTACAGAGATCGACAAGCAGGCGCATAAGATGTTTTACGCGTATGTGTTAGCAAAATGCGAGGGCGGTCATGTCGATATGAAAAAGCTAATAGAGGGCGGAATATGCGAGTTTTTCCACCGCAGTATACTTACTGATATAAAGCCGCCTATATATCATAAGCTTGTAAAAGAGAAGGGACAGCAGATAGATAAGTGGGTCATGGATCAGCTCCTCCCGCTTATGGAAGGCATAGGCGGCGGATTCTGCGAGCGTGTGGAACGATATTTCAACGATCCTGAATATGCTCCGCTTGAAAAAAAGATATTAAAGGCAGCTCACTATTTTGCGACTAACTGGGAGTTCGATATAATCTATTCTATGAACACGCAGACGTATGATATAGAGCGTGTCAAGGTGGAAACTACAAACGGGCTAAAAAAATGTAACACGTTTGAGGGATTCACAAAATTCAAGCGCGACGCGTTTTTGCAGGATTTTATGTCGCTTATCGGCAAGCTGAGATATCAGCAGCGCTGGGCGAAGGCGGTCAGGATGCCGCAGACGTTCGTAATGGGACATATGCTTGTTGTGGCGATACTTTCGTACTTTATGACGCTTGAGCTTGATTCACCATGCAGCAAACGTCTTGTGAACAATTTCTTCTCCGGACTTTTCCATGATGTGCCGGAGGCGCTTACGCGCGATATTGTTTCACCTGTCAAAAAATCAGTCGAGGGACTCGGCGACATACTTTCGGAGATCGAGAACGAGCAGATGCACGAGATAGTTTATCCTATGCTTCCGCTCGAATGGCATCCTGAAATAGAATATTTTACGATAGACGAATTTTCATCGAAGATAAGATCATATAATAAAATTATAAAGACCACATCCGATGAGATAAACGAGAAATATAACAGTGATAAATATGATCCCGTTGACGGAGAGATAATAAGATGCTGTGATCACCTTTCAGCATATATCGAGGCGTATATGTCGCTTTCGTACGGTATCCGCTCTGAGCAGATGGTGAGCGGATATGATTTCTTCCATGAAGCGTATAAGACGAAGATGGTCGGCGGAATAGATTTCAGCGTGCCGTTCGGATATTACGATCTGCCGTGAACGGCGCAGAGGTTTTGATGAAAAAACAATTACTGACATATGAAGATGTAAAGGAAAAGGCTTTCAGGCTCCTTGAATACAGGGCGCATTCCGAAAAGGAGCTTTCAGACAAGCTCAGACGCCACGGCGCGGCGGAGGAGCATATATATGACACGCTTGAGCTTTGCCGCAGGTACGGTTTCGTAAATGACAGGAGCTATGCGGAGCGAAAGGCGAGAGATCTTGCGAATCTGAAACGGTTCGGGATAAGGCGTATACGCATGGAGCTCAAGCAGCGCGGGATAGCGGATGAATATATAGAAGAGGCGCTTGAAGGGCTTGACAAGGAAGACATGGAAAACAGACTGAGCGGACTGGTGGAAAAGAAGCTCAGCGGAGATTTTTCACGTAAAAATATCGATAAATGTATCCGGTATTTCGCATACCGGGGCTATGATATATATGACATAAAAAACTGTATCTCGGAAATAGCGCAGAGCGAAAGCGGCGAATATTACGATTGATACGGTTATCCCCCAAAAAGGAATGATTATATGAATAAAAAAATAGGACTTGTTTCGCTGGGCTGTGCTAAGAACCAGACCGATGCGGAAACAATGCTCGCTCTTCTGATGGGCGACGGATACGAGGCTGTGTCAGATCCGGCTGAAGCTGATATCATTATTGTAAACACATGCGGATTTATAGACAGCGCCAAGCAGGAATCGATAGAAACGATACTTGAGATGGCGCAGTACAAGACAGATGGAAATTGCAAAAAGCTTATAGTCACGGGCTGTCTTGCAGAGCGGTATGCCGATGATATATTGTCGGAGCTGCCGGAGGTGGACGCCGTTCTTGGAACAGGTGACTATGACAAAATAGAGGAGATAATAGACAGAGCGTTTACAGATGAAAAAATTCCTGTGATGTGCGGTCATATCGACAGAACTCCGGAGGGAAATCTGCCGAGAGTGCTGCTCACTCCAGAATATACCGCATATCTTAAGATCGCCGACGGCTGCGATAATAACTGCACATACTGCGCGATACCAAAGATACGCGGAAAATTCAGAAGCAGGCCCGTTTTGGAGATAGTAGACGAGGCAAAGGAACTTGCCGGAAACGGTGTCAAGGAGCTTATACTTATAGCCCAGGACACAACAAGATACGGACAGGATATCGGAACGAGTCTTCCGGAGCTGCTTGAGGAGCTTGTAAAAGTAGACGGCATCGAATGGATCCGTGTTCATTATTATTATTCAGAGGCGATAACGAAAGAGCTTATCGACACGATGGCAAAATATGACAAGATATGTAATTATATAGACATGCCGATACAGCATGCCGATAATTATATTCTCCGCCGCATGGCAAGGCGCACGAGCCGTGAGGAGATGGAGGAAAAGATCGCGTATATGCGCGAAAAGCTTGAAAACTGCTATATAAGAACTTCAATAATCGTCGGATTCCCGGGCGAAACTGAAGAACATTTTGCAAATCTCTATGATTTTGTTGAGAAGATGAGATTTGACAGAATGGGTGTGTTCGCATATTCCCAGGAGGAGGGTACTCCGGCGGCTGAATTTCCAGATCAGGTGGACGACGAGGTCAAGCAGGATAGGTTAGACAGACTTATGACATTGCAGCAGGGTATATCACTTGAACTTAACAAATCAAAAATAGGCTCCGTTGCCGAGGTGCTTGTTGAAGGCTATGACGCGGACAACTATTTGTTCTATGGCCGTGGCAGAGGCGACAGCATTGACGTTGACGGAAAAATTTATTTCGGTACAGAAAAGGAGGTTGCTCCGGGCGATATGATCAAAGTAAAGATACTTGACGCATCGGAGTATGATCTGACCGGTATGGAGGTTTAACATGAATTTACCAAATAAGCTGACATTATTGAGAGTCGTGCTTGTTCCGGTGTTTATGGCGTTTACGATGGTAGACGCGATATGGGCACCGTGGGTGGCACTGTTAGTTTTTGCGGCGGCGTCTATAACAGATATGCTTGACGGCAAGATAGCGCGTTCACGCAATCTTGTTACAAACTTCGGAAAGTTTGCCGATCCGCTCGCGGATAAAATGCTCACTACCGCCGCTTTTCTGAGCTTCATGTTCAAGGGCATAACAGGACCATGGCCGCTGTTTATAATCCTTACGCGTGAATTTGCGGTATCGGGAGTAAGACTCGCGGCTGCTGCCGAGGGAAAGGTCATAGCGGCATCATTTTGGGGAAAGTTTAAGACTGTTACTCAAATGCTGTCTATCATAGCCGGACTTTTGCTGCTCTGCATACCTACTATATCTATGGAGATAACAAGCAGCATAACGGCAATACTTATATGGATATCGGTATTGTTTACTATAATTTCCGGTATCGAGTATATTTTTAAGAACAGAAAGCTTTTGAAGCTCAAATAAACCGGAACAGAAAAGCGCAGTGTTAAGAGCTGCAAGAAATATAATATACGGAGAATATTTTATAATGGAAAAAATAATAAAAGAACTGAAATTTGATGAAAAGGGACTTATCCCGGCAGTCGTGCAGGATATGACGACTAAGGAAGTGTTGATGGTAGCATATATGAACGAGGAAACGTTCAGAATGACACTTGAAACAAAGGTAGCCACATTCTGGTCACGCTCAAGACAGGAGATATGGGTAAAGGGCGCGACATCAGGAAACAAGCTTCACGTTTCAGAAATAAGAGTGGATTGTGACGGAGATTGTCTAACAGTGTTTGTAAGACCTGACGGTCCGGCATGTCACACAGGCAACCGTTCATGCTTCTACCGCAGAGTAGAAGGCGATGAGCTTGTGGAGGACACATCAAGCGGCGGCACAAACGACATACTTATGCGTGAGCAGGCTGTTATAATCGACAGAAAGAACAACCCTGAGGACGGTTCATACACAAACTATCTCTTCAACAAGGGTGAGGACAAGATCCTTAAGAAGGTAGGCGAGGAAGCGGCGGAAGTAGTTATCGCCGGCAAGAACCGCGACAAGGACGAGATCAAGTACGAAACAGCCGATCTCTTGTATCATCTCTCAGTAATGCTCGTAGACAATGACATGACTTGGGATGACATATTCGAGGAAATGGAAAACAGATCATAAAAAGATGATAAAAGAGAGGGGATTTTTGAATTTCCCCTCTCTTTTACATATTACGCTAAAAATTCAAATTATTCATCTAATGTTATATTTGTATTTATTTCATTAATCCATTTACAGTTGTCAGCAGAAAAATATTTTAAAATTTTACCGAAATTTTTACTGCCGTACATAGTATCTGTGGTTTTGATTTTATCTACTGTTTTATACATTTTATTGTAAGTTTCAGTGTTAATAAGGTCCATAAGC
>CALXSW010000202.1 GCA_944391255.1 uncultured Clostridia bacterium
ATAGGTTCGTCTGATATAGGCTCAGCTGACACAGGCGCTGCTGATATAGGTTTATCGGATACGGAATGCTCGTCCGAGTGTTCGGCATTTGTTTTGTCCTCATCCGTTTTCTTAGTCGGCTTCGGACCGTCGGAGGGTGCAGCCGGATATTCATATATAGTATAATTTGCCGATCCATATTGACCGTTGGGCTTACGAACGCGGCTGTTCTTGACGTAGCCCGCATCTTCCAGCTCATTGATCGCTGAGCGTACTGATGTTATCTCGTCATGGCTGAGATGCACGAGACCTTCCATTGTATAATCCCACTCGTCCGGCAGACTGAGCATTATTGTAAGAAGTCCCTTTGCTTTTAACGACAACTCCTTGTTCTTTAAATGATGGTTCGATATAACCGTAAAATCGCGAGTCTTTTCTACTCTGAATACCTGTGACATTTCATTTCCTCCTGACTTTCGTTCTCTCTGTCAGCCCGCCCCGCAGCCGCGCAGGCGGACATAATAAAAGCGCCGAAGAATACTCCGACGCAGAAGCTAATTATTATTCCTATCATTTTCGCTCTCCTCTTTTTTTAAACCATAGAAAATAATGACGAAAATCATTGTAATTTTAGGCACAGACAACAGATTTTGAAATAGAAAAACCATTCCACCGTAAATACAGTTGAATAGTTTAACAATGCAGCTCTATATTGTGCTCCTGCTGAAAGTACATTTAAAAAATTACTTTGTTCTCCGCCACAGATGGCTTAGAGTTTGGGTTCTAAGCCATTTTTTTGTTGCTCGTTTGCACTTCCATAGATAAACAATATGTATTATGAATTTGATATTATATTAATTTACACCTCTTTCCTTTATACTATATTAATACATATTTCGTTTTAATAGGTATAATATATATTTAAAAAAACAAATAAAAACATCTCTGTGTTCCTACGATCCAGTAGGCGCATCGGATTCGATCCGAGTTATACAGGATTATAATATAAACAAATACTTTTTTTATTTCATTTTCTGGTTTTAAACAAATTATTTTTATACGCTATTGATTATACAAATAATTTATGGTATAATAAATGCGGAGAGGTGATACTTTATGGAACGAAAAATAGAGAATAAATTGCTTGAGTGGAAAAATGATCCGTATAGAAAGCCGCTGATACTCCAGGGAGCGCGTCAGGTGGGAAAGACATATACAACATTGTCTTTTGGAAAGAAATATTATAGATCGTGCGTATACTTTAATTTTGAGAATAACAGTGAGCTTGCGAAGATATTTGATCGTGATATGGATCCGGAAAGAATTGTTATGGAGCTGTCCGCAAAATCCGGACAGACAATATTGAAAGGTGAAACTCTTATATTTTTTGATGAGATACAGGCGTGTGAAAGAGCGCTGACTTCTTTGAAATATTTTCAGGAAAGTGCAAATGAATATCATATTATAGCAGCAGGAAGTTTGTTAGGCGTAGCGCTGAACCGTGACAAGTATTCATTTCCTGTGGGTAAGATAAATTTTATGAATATGTACCCTCTTGATTTTGAAGAATTTTTAACAGCGCTCGGTCAGGAAAAACTATTGAATGCGATAAAGGATAGTTTTTATTCCAATGCTCCGCTATCACTTCATGACACAGCAATGGATTATTACCGAAAATATCTGCTTACAGGCGGAATGCCGTCCGTAGTAGTCAAGTATATAGATAAGCAGGATTTTGATTTTGTTAGAGCAGAACAAAAAAACATAAATGATTCGTATATTGCAGATATGGCTAAATATGCCACACCTCACGAAACAACCAAGATAATGGCAGCATTTGAGAGTATTCCTGCGCAGCTGGCGAAGGAAAACAAAAAATTTCAATATAAGGTTATAAAAACTGGTGCTAAAGCCAATCAATATGAAACACCTATCGACTGGCTTAAATCAAGCGGAATTATTATTAAATGCCACAAAGTTAATGAGGGTAGTTTACCTTTAAAGGCGTATTGTGATTTTTCATCATTTAAGATATATATGGCAGATGTCGGGTTATTGACTTCAAAATTTGATATACCGGCAAATATAATCCTCAGCGGAAATACTCATTTTGATAGATTTAAGGGTGCTCTGGCTGAAAACTATGTTGCCCAGTCGCTTGTAACCAATGGCCATAATATATTCTATTGGGAAAGTAATGGAAAAGCGGAGATCGATTTTGTTATGCAGGATAAAGAAGGAAATATAATACCGGTAGAGGTCAAGTCCGGAGAGCACACAAAATCAAAAAGTCTTGGTGTTTTCTGTTCAAGATATCAGTGTGATTATTCAATAAGGATCAGTGGAAAAAACTTTGGATTTGAAAACGGTATAAAATCAGTGCCGTTGTACGCAGCAGGGCTGATATAAATTTCACCATGATAAGATCCCGGAATCCGTCAATAGGATCCCGGGATCGTGTTATTCATTGTATGGTATTTGGAAATAATCAAGATACTGCTTAAATCTGTCCTGAGCAGTCAGGCAAGTGTCAAGAAGGTCCCTCTTTTCACTTTTCCATTCCGATAAGCCTCTGTAATAGAATATTTTAAGGCTTTCATCAATAATAAACGGTACGATATTGTTTTTAAGACATTCTTTAAACATTATAAGTCTGCCAACACGCCCGTTTCCGTCCTGAAATGGGTGTATCATTTCAAACTGATAATGAAAATCTATTATTTCATCTAAGCTGTGAGTTTGTTTTTCATTATATGATCTAAGTAGCTCTTTGATTCTCTGAGAGACCTCTTCAGGATCTGCCGTTTTTCTTCCTCCGACTTCATTTGGCAGCTTTTTGTATTCACCAACATTGAACCATGCTTTTCTTGAGTCAGATGTACCTGATTTCAGTGTAAAATGCAGTGACTTTATAAGCTTTTCTGTGAGTCTGTATCCGGCATTGTCGATTATAATATCAATACATTTGAAATGGTTTGCTGTTTCTATAATATCATCAACATTCAAGACTTCATCTTCTATACCTATAGTATTGGTTTCAAAAATATATCTTGTCTGATCATGTGTAAGCTTGCTGCCCTCTATATGATTTGAATTATAGGTAAGCTCTATTTGTATTTTATGATAAATGCCGCCCTTTAGGGAAGAACTTTTCTCTAATTTTAATCTCGCGAGGAGATTTTGGGGAATATCACATTTTTTGTTTTTTCTTGAGGGCTTTTCAGCGTTTTCCGGTATGTTCCACGTCTTGCCGGTTAAAAATGCACCTGGTATTTTGTTCTGTGCGCAGTAATTGCGAACTCCGCGCTCGGACATGTTCCATTTCTTAGCTATCTCTGCTACGGATAAATAATCCATGCTGCACCTCCTTAACCCTTGATCTGTATCTATTATACCACATTATCGGCATAAAAGTCAAATGATATACATAATAATTCTTTGAATTTGTGCC
>CALXSW010000203.1 GCA_944391255.1 uncultured Clostridia bacterium
TTGGTCTCAGCGCCAGAGCGCACAGCAAAATACTGAAAGTAGCGCGCACAATAGCCGATCTCGCCGGAAGTGACGATATAAAAACTGAACATATAGCTGAAGCTATACACTTCAGGAATTTTGACAGTATATGATAAAATGGGCTGTAGCAAAACTCACCGTGTTTTGCTTCAGCCGCTGTTATTTACACACAAATACAAGCCGTTCGCTTTTCTTTGTCGGAGCGTCAAAAGAAAGTTCATCATAAACTCTAATATTGCTGAACCCTGCCTCTTTGAGCAATGCTCTCAGCTCTCTTTCAGAGTACGCTCTTTGGAGATGGCGTTCCTCAAAGCGCTCATACATATCGCCTTGTTCAACAAAGAAATTAAGATACATATCAGAAATATTATATCTTTCAATATATCTGTTCTGCCATGAGTAGAATATATCTCTCTCGGAATGTATAAACGTTTCGTCGCCTATTATATTTTTCAATTTATATCTTGATGACACATCAAATATAAATATTCCATCATCATTCAAGCTTTTTCTCACATTTGAAAATACTTCAAATACAGATTTCGGCGCTATCACATAATTTATTCCGTCTATCATGCACAAAAACGCATCATATTTTTTATCAGGTACAAACGAAGCCATATTCTGGCATATAAGCTCCGTTCTTCTCAGCTTTCGCCTTGCCACCTCTATCATATCCGCGCTTATATCAACACCACACATCTTATATCCACGTCTTTCCATAATAGACGTTATATTTCCGGTGCCGCACGCAAGCTCGCACACGGAATCAGGATCACAGCCATTCATAGCAAAAATATTTTCAATATAATCGCACCATTTCCTGTAATCTATATCCGCGTGCATAAACCTGTCATAAATATACGCAAATTCGTTGTATGCCATATTATCTCAATTCCGCGTTAAGCTCACTGCCAAGGGCCTTGACGATCTTCTTATGAAGATTATCCGCCTCCTCGCCTGTAAGGCTTCTGTCAGGCGCCTTGAACTCTACCTTATACATTACGCTCTTCTTTCCGTCCGGTATCTGAGAACCTGTGTAAACATCTGAAAGAGCAATACTTGACAACAGCTTGCCGGCTGCCTTCTTCATGACCTTTTCTATAGATGCTACCGGTGTCATCTTATCTATAACTATAGAGAAATCTCTTGTTACAGCCGGGAACTTTGTGAGCGGTGTATATTTTACATTCATACCTGTTGCTCTGAATATAGAATCAAAATCGAATTCGCCCATATATGTTCTTGCGCCCATATCAAAATTACGCATAACAGATGGATGAACTTCGCCCATTACTCCTATAACCTTATTATTCACCTTAACAGCAGCACATCTGCCCGGATGATACGTTGGATCATCATTTACCGCCTCATATTCGACATTCTCTATATGAAGTCTTTCAAACATTTCTTCACATACACCCTTTAGGTCATAGAAGTCAACATTGCCATACATACCCAGCATAAGAGTTGCCGGCTCATCCGGCAGACTGCCCTTTTCAGTCTTTATATATCTCTTGCCGATCTCAAACATCTTACATTCCTTGTTTCTGTAATTGTAATTACGCGCAAGGACTTCAAGCATGCTTCCTGCCATTGTTGTTCTCATAACTGATGTGTCCTCACCAAGCGGGTTAGAAATGCGAACCTGATCACGCAGCGGAGAATCAGCCGGGATATTTAGCTTATCCATCATAGCCGGACTCTGGAACGCGTATGTGTATATCTCATACATACCCTGTGAGTTGAGTATCTCGCTTATCTCGTCCTGTGTCTTCTGCTCAGGAGTCTTTGCGCCCATAGTTGTTTCACCGCGTAAAAGTGTTGTGGGAATTATATCATATCCATAGAATCTCGCTATTTCTTCAGCTATATCAGCCTCTGCCGCGAGGTCCGGTCTAAATGACGGTGGTACGAGTGTCATAGTATCCATATCTACCTTTACCTCAAGAGATGTAAGTATCTTTACCATCTCATCTGTTGAAACATTTGTACCAAGAAATTCATTTATCTTTTCAGGTCTGAACGCGAGCTTTATTTCTCCCTCAACGTTGCCCATCTTATCTATTATTCCGCTAACAACTTCACCGCAGCCAAGCATTTCAACGAGCTGACAAGCTCTCTCTATAGCCGGAACTGTGTTATGATAATCGAGTCCTTTTTCATATCTTGATGAAGCTTCTGTTCTAAGTCCAACTCTCTGAGCTGTTCTTCTTACAGATGAGCCGTTAAATGTTGCTGACTCAAATACGACAGTTTCTGTATCGTCCTTTATTTCAGAATTGAATCCGCCCATTACACCGGCTATCGCTACCGCCTTTTCAGCATCTGAAATAACGAGATCATCGTTTACAAGCGTTCTGTCCTGATCATCAAGAGTCTTTATAACCTCGCCGTCAGCTGCGCGTCTTACTGTTATCGATCTGCCCGCGATATCTCTTATGTCAAACGCGTGCATCGGCTGGCCGTATTCAAGCAATACATAGTTTGTTATATCTACTATGTTATTTATAGCTCTTACGCCGCAAGCCTCAAGTCTTTCACGCATCCATTTAGGTGAAGGACCTATTTTTACGTTCTTTACCACTCTCGCGCAATATCTCTTGCACTTATCTTTATCCTCTATTTCCACCTTTACATAATCGTTTACATCTTCATCATTTTCATTGAAGCTTATTTCCGGTATAGCAAAAGGCTTATCGAATGAAACAGCTGTTTCACGCGCAAGACCTATTATAGAGAAACAATCAGGACGATTTGATGTTATCTCGAACTCTACAACATTTTCATCAAGACCAAAAAGCTTTTTCACATCGCTTCCTATCTCAGCGTCCTCCGGAAGTACAAGAATACCGTATTCCGGCTCATAGCCCAGTCTTGACGGTTCTATTCCCATTTCCTCGTGTGAGCATATCATTCCGTTTGAAACGACGCCGCGCATCTTGCTCTTCTTGATCTTTATGCCGCCCGGCAATGTTGAACCATGCAAGGCAACAGGCACTTTCTGACCTGCCGCAACATTAGGCGCGCCGCAAACGATCTGCAGCGGCTCGCTTTCTCCTACATCTACCATACATACATGGAGATGATCACTGTCCGGATGATCCTCACATGAGAGGACCTTACCTACTACTACTTTATCTATATCTGCTCCAAGGTTTTCTACGCCTTCAACCTTGGAACCTGTCATTGTCATTCTATCCGCGTATTCTTTCGGAGTAACGCCTGTTATATCAGTAAAATCCGAAAGCCAGCTCATTGGTAATTTCATTTTACTATGTTCCTTTCATTTATCCCGTCCGGCTCAACAGAATTGAGCCATTCATTGATCTGTTTTCTGTTTTTCAGCACATACACGCACTTTCCCATTTTCCGCGCAAGCTCTGCTGTTTCAATATTTTTACGCCTTTTTCTTCGGCCGTCATAGATCACCCATTTTATAAACTCAAGATCCAATTTCTCGTTGCAGCCATAACCCATATCAGGTCTTGTACTGCCGCGGTATTTAAAGTATCTGCCTATCACATTCTTAAGGCAGACAAGTCTATTCACATCGATAAATACGAGAGTATCACATGCCTCAACGCGTTCTTTCCACAAGACACCACGATAATTACCCTCTATTATCCAACGCTCGCCTTTCATATGCTCCGCAACATGCTTTATCTCGTTCTCTCGTGTATTTTCGATCCAATTCGGAAGCCAGTGGACCGAGTCAAGATGAAGAGGCTTGATACCAAGTTTTTGCCCAAGTTTATTCGCGGCGGTAGATTTTCCTCCGCCTGAAAAGCCGAAGATCATTATCTTTTTCATCAGAACTGCTTGAGGAATCTCAAGTCATTCTCAAAGAAAAGTCTGAGGTCGTTTATATCATATTTGCCCATCGCAACTCTTTCAAGACCTATACCAAACGCAAATCCTGAATATTCCTCCGGATCAATACCACAGTTCTCAAGCACCTTAGGATGAACCATACCGCAGCCGAGGATCTCTACCCAGCCTTCACCCTTACACATGCTGCAGCCCTTGCCGCCGCAGTTAAAGCAGCTTATATCCATCTCAGCTGACGGCTCTGTGAATGGGAAGTGATGCGGTCTAAATCTTACCTGCGTGCTCTTTCCATACAATGATTTTACGAACATCTCAAGCGTTCCCTTAAGATCTGCCATAGTCACGCCCTTGTCAACGACAAGGCCCTCGATCTGATGGAATACCGGAGAATGAGTAGCGTCCACCGTATCAGAACGGAAAACCTTACCCGGAGCGATAACTCTGATCGGCGGCTTCTGCTTTTCCATTACTCTTACCTGCATAGGTGAAGTCTGCGTTCTCAATACAATATTATCTTCTATATAGAATGTGTCCTGAGTATCTCTCGCCGGATGATCCTTAGGAATATTGAGTGCCTCGAAATTATAATAGTCATATTCAACTTCAGGGCCTTCAGCAATAGAAAATCCCATTCCAAGGAATATATCCTTAAGCTGGTTCATAACCTGTGTCAAAGGATGAAGCTTTCCTTCCTTTGTTCTCTTTCCCGGCATAGTGATGTCTATAACTTCCTCGCTGAGTTTCTTTTCCTCTTCCGCCGCGAGTATTACTGCTTTCTTCTCCTCGATCTCTTTTTCGAGGTTCTGTCTTATCTCATTTGCGAGCGCGCCTATAACAGGACGTTCCTCTTTTGAAAGCTTGCCCATGCCTTTTAACACGGCTGTAAGCTCGCCCTTCTTACCCATATATTTTATACGGATAGCTTCAAGTGTTTCCATTGATTCGGCAGCCGACAATTCAGCTTCGACTGAATTTTTGATCTGCTCTAACTGTTCCTTCATATGATCTGTTCCTTTCTTCTTTTTGTAACGTTTTTTACAAATAAAAAAACGTCCTCTATATACATAAGGGACGAATTATTTCCGCGGTACCACCCATATTCCGGCACACATGCCGGCTCTCATTTTAAGCGTATAACGGCGCTACCCGATACGGACTACTGAATTTTTCACCCGTACAGCTCCAAGATGAAATTTCAGCCATACCCTTACCGCATCGGCTCACAGCTCAATAACCAATACTCTCTTTTGGCGGAATATAACCTACTTTGTCTTTTCACAGCTTTTATGTTCAATTTGAAGTGATTATATCACAATCGTCATAATTTGTCAAGCCCTTTTACAAAAATAAAAACAGGGGCTTAAAAGAACCTGTGCCCCTGTAAATACTCATAATCCAAATAATCCTTTCTTTTTAAACGAGCGCATACTGCTGTAGCGTATTTCCTCATCATTCCATACAGCGCAGGCATTTGAATTCAGATATGCCAGACATTCATTGCCATATCGTTTTTTTATCATTTTTGCCGCCCTATCGATATTAGGTTTCCTATTTTCCATATTATGCATATCACTGCCAATAAGATGAATAAGCTTATTCTTCATCATTTCATCTATTGTTTTTTTGAGCTGAGCAATGTAAAACGCTTCCGCGTTTATCTGGATCAGCACATCAAGATCATACAGAGAATTTATAAAGTCGCGTTTCTGATGCTGATTCCGCTCCATATGCGCTATTATAGGCTTAAAACCCATAACAGTAAGCTTATACACTGTATCGATCACTTTTTCGCTCCATGGCGATGACGGCATTTCTATAAGTATATACCTTGTGTCTTGTATGCGCAGCTTATCGAGCGAACTGAATTTTGAGATATCGCATGTTATATGTACCTCTGATGCGAGCTTGATATCAGGAAGAATAAAATTTCTCTCACTTGCCTTTTCTTTAAGCTTTTTATATGCCGCGTTTCTATCGCTTAAAAAGCTTTCAATATCTGAATTCTTATATGGATAGCAGTGAGAAGTTGACAAAATATGTGTGACGCCAGCCTGCATATCTGCCTCTAACATTTTAAAAGATATATCAGATGTTTTTGCGCCGTCATCAACACCCGGCAAAAAATGTGAATGCATATCATACATGTTTTTTCTTCCTCCTTCTTATAATATCAAAGACCGCCAATATAGCAATGCATATCAATGCCCCCGTCAATGCTCCTGACGTGTCAATCAACACATCTTTTATATTCCCTGAACGCCCGTCAATAAAAAGCTGATGAAACTCATCTGTCGCAGCGTAAAACGCGCAAAAAAGGCAGGTGTATAAGACTGTTTTTACACGTCCTTTTTTTATATTGCTGTATATCATAACAAAGGTGGATATTCCCAACGATGTATAGATCGTAAAGTGTGCCATCTTTCTTATGAAATTATGTATCGAATTTACTATGATCTCCATTTTATACGCGTCATCAGTAAATACCGAAACGATCGCTTTAACTATAACGACTGTTACACTTTTCGACACAGTACTTGATTCAGAGCTGTTCTGTGACGAAAAAAAGAAAATCAAAGCCATTATCATAATTGTGGTTATACATGATATGACTCTGATCTTCTTCATTATATCTCAACTCCGTTATATAATTTATGATGTAAATGTAATTGTTTCGCCCGTATCATCCGTTTGATCTGTATCCGACTCCTGTGTAGGCGCCGCAGTTGCCGGTGCTGCAGTAGGTTTAGGTGTCGGCTCCGGCGCTTCTGTTTTGACCGGTGCCTTAGTAGCTTCCGGTTTCTGAGTAGCAGCCGGAATTCTTGTAGGTATAGGAATCATTGTAGGTTTTTCGGATACCTCAGGAATTGCTGTAGGCTTTTCTGTCGCCTTCTCTGATGGCTGCGGCGTTGCCTGTCCAAGCTGTGCCATAAGTTCCTGTATTTCCTTATCGCTTAATGTATCATCTGTTTCAAGCAGATTCTTTGCTAATTTTATGTTTGCTTCTGTTATACGTTCGGCGTATCTTTCATTAACACCGCCATACACATTGTTAAGCGCGCGTATAAGCTCATTATTCATAGCTATATACATATTGAGATCTGTATCCGCATCCGCATTATCCTCGATCGTTTTCATTGCGGCTTCAATTATCTCATCTTTATATTCATCCATAAATGTAAAAGCAAGAACATTCGATCTTTCATAGAACACTTTCAATATATCACACAATGCCTTGTCTTCATCATCAGAATATAAAAAATTCGAATAATAATCATAGAAAAGAGATGCGTCAAGATTGACTCTATCCAAGTAAGCTTCCATATTGTCACAATCTCTGACATTTTTTATAAGCTCATACACATTGTCAGAAAGCTTTGTGCCTATCTCTGTCTGCAATTCTTTTCTTCTGTTGTTGCAATAATACTCTATACGATCCTCGTCAACTTCATCCTTGT